>NZ_JBVIJC010000002.1:197266-448496 GCF_055581605.1 Streptomyces sp. NPDC031418 | reverse complement strand
CTCTCCGTGAATGTTTTCCCGTAATCGGGATGAACACCACGAGAGCGGTGCGAGAGGAGGAATAGTCCCCTCGCACACAGCGTCCTCGCTGTGTTATTTCAAAGGAACCTCGACCATCGGACAGTGTCCGACGGACGGGGTATCAACATATCTGGCGTTGATTTTTGGCACGCTGTTGAGTTCTCAAGGAACGGTCGCTTCCTTTGTACTCACCCTCTCGGGCTTTCCTCCGGGCGCTTCCCTTCGGTGTTCCAAACTCTATCAGGGTTTTTCCGGCCCTCTGACCACCCTGCTGCGGACATGCAGAAGGGGATCCAGAGTTAGGATCCGACGAGTTTGGGTACTGCCGAGCGTGGTCGCTTTCGCGCCCCTCCGCCTCAGCAGGAGTTACGAATGTACACCCAGCCCGGAAGACGGTGCAAATCCATGAGGTTGGTGGTCTAGACCACTTCCTGGTAGCTTCCAGACGGAACGGCCCCTTCATATGACATACGCTGCTGCTCAGTGCCGGCAGCTCCACTCCTTGGAGGCTTCCCATGACCACCGTGACGTCCCCGCTCGCTGGACGCGCCATCGGACTGGCCGCCGTGCCGGATCCGGTCTTCTCCGGGGCCATGGTCGGCCCGGGCACTGCCATCGACCCGGTGCGCGAGCCCTCCGAAGCCGTGGCGCCCGTGGACGGCGTCATCGTTTCTCTGCACCCGCACGCGTTCGTCGTGGTCGACGGGAACGGACACGGCGTACTCACGCATCTCGGCATCGACACCGTGCAGCTCAATGGCGAGGGCTTCGAGCTGCTCGTCAACAAGGGCGACACCGTGGCCCGGGGGCAGGCAGTCGTGCGCTGGAACCCCGCCGCGGTCGAGGCGGCCGGCAAGTCGGCGGTCTGCCCCGTCGTCGCGCTCGAGGCCACGGCCGAGGCCCTCTCCGACCTGCGGGACAGCGGTGATGTGAAGGCCGGCGACAGCCTCTTCACCTGGAACTGACGGCAGTGCCGTCGTGATGACGGCACACAGGACAACCATCGCGGCGGCGGGACCCGCCGCACTATCGGAGACGGGTGAGATGGAGACAACGCTGCGAGGCGTCGGCGTGAGCCATGGCGTGGCGATCGGCGAGGTTCGGCACATGGGTACGGCGGTGCTGGAGCCGCCCGCCAAGCAGATCCCGGCGGAAGAGGCCGAGCGGGAGCAGGGGCGCGCCCGCCAGGCCGTGGACGCGGTGGCCGCCGACCTGATGGCGCGTGGCAACCTGGCCGGTGGCGAGGCCCAGGCGGTGCTCGAGGCGCAGGCCATGATGGCCCAGGACCCCGAGCTGATGGCGGACGTGGACCGGCGGATCGCCGTCGGCAGCACGGCCGAGCGTGCGGTGTACGACGCCTTCGCCGCGTACCGGGAGCTGCTGGCGGCTGCCGGTGAGTACCTCGCCGGCCGGGTGGCCGACCTCGATGACGTGCGGAATCGTATCGTCGCCCGGCTGCTGGGCGTGCCGATGCCGGGCGTGCCGGACAGCGACGAGCCGTATGTGCTCGTGGCGCGGGATCTGGCGCCTGCGGACACCGCCCTGCTGGACCCGTCTCTGGTGCTCGGTTTCGTGACCGAGGAGGGCGGGCCGACCAGTCACAGTGCGATCCTGGCGCGGGCGCTGGGTGTGCCGGCGGTCGTGGCGCTGCCGGGGGCCGGTGAGCTGGCCGAGGGCACGGTCGTCGCGGTGGACGGCAGCACGGGTGATGTCTTTGTGAACCCGAGCGAGGAGAAGAAGGCGGCGCTGGAGGCCGCAGCTGCCGAGCGCAAGGCCGCGCTGGCCGCCTCGACCGGTCCGGGTGCGACCGCGGACGGGCACAAGGTGCCGCTGCTGGCGAACGTGGGCGGCCCGGCGGACGTCCCCGCGGCCGTGGAGGCCGGGGCCGAGGGCGTGGGTCTGTTCCGTACCGAGTTCCTGTTCCTGGACGACAGCAAGAGCGCTCCTTCCGAGGAGAAGCAGGTCGAGGCGTACCGGCAGGTGCTGGAGGCGTTCCCCGAGGGCCGTGTGGTCGTGCGGGTGCTGGACGCGGGTGCGGACAAGCCGCTGGACTTCCTGACTCCGGCGGACGAGCCGAACCCGGCGCTGGGTGTGCGGGGTCTGCGGACGCTGCTCGACCACCCCGAGGTTCTGCGTACGCAGCTGACCGCGCTGGCGAAGGCCGCCGAGGGTCTGCCCGTCTACCTCGAGGTGATGGCGCCGATGGTGGCGGACCGTGCGGATGCGAGGGCGTTCGCCGACGCGTGCCGTGAGGCGGGGCTGCGGGCGAAGTTCGGTGCGATGGTGGAGATCCCGTCGGCCGCGCTGCGGGCGCGCTCGATCTTGCAGGAGGTCGAGTTCCTGTCGCTGGGGACCAATGACCTCGCGCAGTACACGTTCGCGGCGGACCGGCAGGTGGGTGCGGTGTCGCGGTTGCAGGATCCGTGGCAGCCGGCGCTGCTCGACCTGGTGGCGATGGCTGCCGAGGCGGCCGGGGCCGAGGGCAAGAGCTGTGGTGTGTGTGGCGAGGCGGCGTCCGACCCGCTGCTGGCGTGTGTGCTGACCGGTCTGGGTGTCACCTCCCTGTCGATGGGTGCGGCGTCGATTCCGTATGTGCGGGCGACGCTGGCGAAGTACACGCTGGCGCAGTGCGAGCGTGCCGCGGCTGCCGCGCGGGCGGCGGACAGCGCCGCGGATGCGCGCAGTGCGGCGCAGGCGGTGCTGTCCGGCGAGTAGTCGGTCGGGCCGGTGTGCCGGGGTTTCAGGGGCGTCCCGCCTTCGGGTGGGACGCCCCTGGCGTGTCCGGGCTGGTGGGGCCGGGCGGGTCTGCGCTGGGTGCTCAGTGGCGGTGCTCGGCGGCTGTGCCTTCCGTTCCGAGGTCCGGGGGCTCGCCGTAGTCGACGCCGGACTCCGGTGGGATGAGGTCGCCGGAGATGGCGTCGGTGCAGTAGGCGTCGAAGACCTCGGAGGCGGTGAGGGGCTCCAGGCCGCCGGCGCGCAGTCGCCAGCCGTAGACGCGGTCGGGGTTGCCGGGCGCGGTGGTGCGCAGGACCAGTCCGCCGGGGCTGCGGGTGGCGAGGCCGAGGGCGAGGACGCTGGTGAATTCCAGGGCCTCGGCCTCGTCGAGGTGGAGGGCGCCCTGCTGGTCCTGGTCGGCGTGCAGGGCGGAGATGAGGGTGTCCGGTGGTCCGGAGACGCTGCACACGAGGTGCCGGTCGCCGGCCGGTGCGGTGTCGAGGATGCGGACCAGGAGTTCGGAGGCCCGGGTGAAGGCGGCCCTGCCGATGTCCTCGCCGCAGGTCGGGCAGGGGCCGAGGCGGGTGAGCAGGGTGCTTGCGTACTCCCAGGTGGCTTGGCGTACGGCTTCGTCGACGAGGGCGGGCAGGAGGGTGGCGAGTGGGCGGCCGTCGTAGGGGATGGTGGGGCCGGTGGCCGCGAGTTCCGCGGTGAACCGGGTCCGGCTGGCGGGCTGGTCGGGGTCGAGGCCGGTGTCGGCGCAGAATGCCGCGTAGTCCTCGGGGTCGAAGAGGGCCAGGGTGGTGTGGCTGCCCTGGGCGGCTCGGGTCTTGAGGAGGGCCTCCACCTGTCGGAGGTAGGTGCTGTGGTCGTCGAAGGTGAAGCTGCGGTAGCGCCGCATCGCCCGGAAGTCGTGTTCGTCGGTGAGCAGGCCGATGGTGCCGGCGATCTCGCGGCGCAGGACGCGCCGCATGCTCAGGTGGTCGGTGTGCGCCATGATTCCCCCAGTGCGCAGTCGATCAATGCTCACTCACCGTAACCGACGGCACTGACAACGGGGGCGGCTGAAGCCTGTTACGGACCAGGCGGTGCGGGTTTGCGCAGGTCACGGCGGTAGCGGCACCGAGGAGCCGTCCGGGCGAGTGGACGGCTCCCGATGACGGTGGTGACGCCGAGTGGGCCGATGGGGCGCTGGGTCCGGGGAATCAGGCGCGCTTGCGAGCCAGTTCCTCGTAGAAGCCGAGCAGGGCGAGGTTGTCGATGGACCCCGGGTTGACCGCCTTCTCCAGGGGGGTGCCCTGGAGGAGACGCTTGACGGGGACCTCGATGCGCTTGCCGGTGAGGGTGTGCGGGACGCCGGGTACCTCGATGATCTCGTCGGGTACATGGCGTGGCGAGAGCTGTTCGCGGATGGCCTGCTTGACGCGGTTGAGGAGTGCCTCGTCGAGGACGGCGCCCGGTGCGAGATGGACGAACAGCGGCATCCAGTAGCCGCCGTCGGGCTGTTCGACGCCGATGACGAGGGATTCCTTGATCTCCGGCAGACGTTCGACGACCTCGTAGATGTCGGCGGAGCCCATGCGCACGCCCTGCCGGTTGAGGGTGGAGTCGGAGCGGCCGTGGATGATCACGGTGCCCCGGGTGGTGAGGGTGATCCAGTCCCCGTGGCGCCAGACGCCGGGGTAGGTGTCGAAGTAGCTGTCGTGGTAGCGGCTGCCGTCGGGGTCGTTCCAGAACCGGATCGGCATGGAGGGCATGGGGTTGGTGACGACCAGTTCGCCGACCTCGTCGAGGAGGGGCTTGCCGCTGGGGTCCCAGGACTGGAGGTCGGTGCCGAGGCCGGGCGCCTGGAGTTCGCCCGTGTAGACCGGGAGGGTCGGTACGGCTCCGGCGAAGCAGGAGCAGACGTCGGTGCCGCCGCTGACGGAGGCGATCCACAGGTCGTCGCGGACCTCGTCGTGCAGCCAGCGGAACCCGTCGGGCGGCAGCGGCGAGCCGGTGGTGGCGACGCACTTCACCGTCGAGAGGTCGAAGTCGCGGGCGGGGTGGACGCCGGCCTTGCGGCAGGCCATGACATAGGCGGCGGAGGTGCCGTAGAGGGTGGCGCGGGTGCGTTCGGCGATCCGCCACTGGGCTCCGGTGTCCGGGTAGCCGGGGCTCCCGTCGTACAGGACGATCGTGGTGCCGGTGAGCAGGCCGGAGACGAGGAAGTTCCACATCATCCAGCCGGTCGAGGTGTACCAGAAGAAGCGGTCCTCGGGGCCGAGGTCGCAGTGCAGGCCGAGCTGCTTGAGGTGCTCGACCAGGATGCCGCCCTGGGACTGGACGATGGCCTTGGGCAGGCCGGTCGTTCCTGAGGAGTAGAGCACCCACAGCGGGTGGTCGAAGGGCACCTGCTCGAAGGCGGGCTCGGTGTCCCGGGCGGTCAGCGCCGACCAGTCCAGGGCGCCTTCGGGTGCCGGGGTGCCGAGGAGCGGGATGTGGACGACGGCGCGCAGGGTGGGCAGTTCGCGGCGCAGCTCGGCGACGGTCTCGCGGCGGTCGTGTTCCTTGCCGCCGTAGCGGTAGCCGTCGACGGTGAAGAGGACGACGGGTTCGACCTGCTGGAAGCGGTCCAGGACGCTGCGGGCCCCGAAGTCGGGGGCGCAGGAGGTCCAGACGGCGCCGACGGCGGCTGTGGCCAGGAGGGCGACGACGGCCTCGGGGATGTTGGGCAGGTAGCCGCTGATCCGGTCGCCGGGGCGGACGCCGAGGGCGCGGAGTTCGGCGGCGAGGGAGCCGACCTGGCGGCGCAGCTCGGACCAGGTCACCGGGCGCGGTTCGTGGGTCTCGTCCACGTGGAGGAGGGCGGGTTCGTCCGCGCGGTCCGCGGCGGCGCGCAGGGCGTGTTCGGCGTAGTTGAGGGTGGCTCCGGGGAACCACTGGGCGCCCGGCATGGCCCGGTCGCCGAGCACGCGCGCGTAGGGGGTCGAGAACCGTACGTCGAACCACTCGGTGACGGCTTTCCAGAAGGTCTCCAGCTGGTCGACGGACCACCGGTGCAGAGCCGGGTAGCCGTCTTCGGCGGGGGCGCCGTGGTGTTCGGCGGCCCATGCCTGGAAGCGGGTGATGCGGGCCTGGGCGATCCGCGCGGGATCGGGCTGCCAGAGCGGCTGAGGATTCGCGGTCGACATGGGGGCGGCTCCCGGGCTGTGCGCGTCGTGTGCGTCGTCCGCGCACGGGCTGGGGTGTGCGCGTGACACGGCTGACAGGGACGATGCCATGTGATCGACTTCTGCACCAGGGTGTGCCCCACATAGTCCCCCTCTTGAAGATGTGGTGCCAGCACGGGTGAACGGCAGTTGAACGACACGCGCGGGCGGGTCGCGGGGTGGCAGGGTGAGCAGCATGGACGGTCGTGACCTGGTGCGTTCGGTGAGTGTGGTTGGTTCGGGGAGGGCGGTTCGGGGGTTGCGTACCGTACGGGCCGCGTGGCGCAGGAGGCGGATCGATGCCGCCGGGCTGCCGCGGCGGGGGGCCGAGCGGGCGCGGGTCCCGGGTCGGGTGGAGGCCGTGGAGCCGGGGCCCGGGGGCGGGGTGATCCGGTTCAGCCGGTCCGAGCTGCGGATCACCGTGGCGGTGAACGGGGCGGTGTTCTGGGGGTGGGACGGCGCCGACCCGCATCCGTCGTACGCGCTGGCCGGGAAGTGTCCCGAGCCGGATCCCCGGGCGGTGCTGGAGCCGGACAAGGACGGCGGCTGGCGGGTCGTGGCCGAGCGGGTGACGGTGGTGGTCTCGCGGCACGGCGCGGTGGAGGTGTGCACGCCGGGCGGTGTGACCTTGCGGCGGGATCTGCCGCCGCGCTGGTGGGAGCCGGTGGGCGGGGGCGCGGCGCGGTGGATGCAGCGGTCGGAGGTGGCGGCGGACGCCCGGTTCTTCGGGCTGGGCGGACGGGCGTCCGGGCCCCGGCTGCGGGACGGGGCGTACCGGTTGTGGAACACCGATCCCGGGCGCGCGTTCGGCCCGGGTGACGATCCGCTGTATCTGACCATGCCGGTGCAGCTGGTGGTCGCGGACGCCGGCACGCATCTGGTGTTCCACGACACCACGTGGGACGGCGTGGTGGTCCTGCGCGAGGGCGAGGAGGGCGCCGGGTCCGGGCACGACCGGGCGGGACGCTGCGAGGTGCGGATGGACGGCGGTCCGCTGCGCTGTTGGGTGATGGCGGGGACTCCCGCGCGAGTGCTGCACACGTGGGCCTCGCTGACCGGGGCGCCCGCGCTGCCGCCCGCGTGGGCGCTCGGTTACCAGCACGCGCGGTGGGGCTTCGGCAGCGAGCAGGAGGTGCGTCGGATCGTCGCGGGCTACCAGGAGCGTGATCTGCCGCTGGACGCGGTCCATCTGGACATCGATCACTACGACGACCATCAGGTGTTCACCGTCGACCAGGAGCGCTTCCCCAAGCTGCCGGTGCTCGCGGAGGAGCTGCGCCGGGACGGGATCCGGCTGGTGTCCGTCGTGGATCCGGCCGTGAAGGCGGCGGCGGGCAATGCCGTGTACGACAGCGGCTCCGCCCTGGACGCCTTCGTACGGGACGCCACGGGGCGCGAGGTGCGGGGCGTGGCGTGGGCCGGAGAATCGGTTTTCCCGGACTTCACACGCGCGCGTGTGCGCGCGTGGTGGGGCGGGCTCTACGAGGAGCGGCTGGGCCAGGGGTTCGCCGGGTTCTGGCACGACATGAACGAGCCGACCTCGTCCAACGCCTTCGGTGAGTCGACGCTGCCGCGCTCGGCCCGGCACGCGCTGGAGGGGCGTGGGGGCGACCATCGGGAGGCGCACAACGTGTACGCGCTGTGCATGGCCCGGGCGGCTTACGAGGGGCTGCGCGAGCTGTCGCCCCAGGAGCGGCCTTTCCTGTTCTCCCGCTCGGGCTGGGCGGGCATGCAGCGGTACGGCGGCACCTGGTCGGGGGATGTGGCGACGGGCTGGCCGGGGCTTCGGGCGTCCCTGTCGCTGGTGCTGGGGCTCGGGCTGTGCGGGGTGCCGTACTCGGGTCCGGACGTGGGCGGGTTCGACGGCAGTCCGTCGCCCGAGCTGTATCTGCGGTGGTTCCAGCTGGGCGCGTATCTGCCGCTGTTCCGCACCCACGCGGGCCTGCGGGCCGGGCGGCGGGAACCCTGGGAGTTCGGTGCCGAGGTGCTGGAGCACGCGCGCGTGGCGCTGCTGGAGCGCCGGCGGCTGTTGCCGTATCTCGTGACGGTGGCGCATCTCGCCCGGCGGACCGGGGCGCCTTATGTGCGGCCGGTGTGGTGGGGGGCGCCGGAGGACCGGGCGCTGCGGGACTGCGAGGACACGTTTCTGCTCGGCGACGGTCTGCTGATCGCTCCGGTGCTGGAGCCGGGGGCCGTCCGGCGTGCGGTGCAGCTGCCGCGGGGCCGCTGGTACGACACGGCGACGGAGGCGGCGTACGAGGGCCCGGCGCAGGTGCTGGTGGACGCGCCGCTGTCCCGGATACCGGTGTTCGCGCGCGCGGGATCGGTGATTCCGGTGCGTGACGCCGACGGTGCGCCGGCACTCGAGGTGTGGGCGCCGGCCCGTGGCCGGACGGGGGGCGGGCTGGTCGTGCCGGACGCGGGCGACGGGTGGGACGAGCCGGAGCTCGAACGCTACGCCGCCCGCTGGCAGGGCCCGCGGGTGGTGGTCACCAGGGAACGCGCGGAGGGGTCGGCCGAGCCGGATCGTCCCGTTCGCGTGCGGGGGCTGGGCTGAGCCGCGCGGCTCAGACGTACCGGCCCTCGAACCAGGCCCGCACGGCTGCGGTGTGCAGCGGGAACGCCAGTTCCTCGGGCCTGCGCAGCAGGTGCCAGCCCTCGGTCTCGTCGGTGGGGCCGGAGGGCGGCAGCCCCTCGGCCGGACGCTCCGGGAGGAGTCCGAAGAGCAGCAGATGGCCGTCGGGTGAGCTCATGGCGTCGACGAGCCGCACGTCGCGGGCGGCGGCGTCGATCCCGGTCTCTTCCTTGAGTTCACGGACGACGGCCTGTTTCCAGTCCTCCCGGTCGTCGATGTAGCCCCCGGGCAGGGCCGTGCCTCCGCGCGCGGGTGCGATGGTTCGCGTGATAACGACCAGGGACGTGCCCCTGGTGTCGTACACGGGCTGGAGCGCGATCGCGACCGGCAGCGGGTTGCGGTAGGCGACGCCGCCGCAGGAAGGGCAGGTGCGCGGCCAGCCGATGACGCCCTCTCCATAGGGCGCTCCGCAGCGCGAACAGTGGGAGTCCGGCACGGAGTTGGCAGTGGGTTGCTGAGTTTCGGACACGCGCGGACTGTATCCGATCAGAGGAAGGGCGTCTTCCGGTCGTGGCATGCCGAGAAACGAAGGCACGCGCGAGGGGCGGCCGGAATCACCCCCGTCGACCCCGGCCGCCCCTCCTGTACCAGGACGCCGGGAGCGGACGTTCGGTTCACACGGGCGCCCTGCCCTTTTACTGTCTTCCGTGGCAGACTTCTGACGCTTCGTCAGATTCCTCGGTGGGGAGGGATTTTGCCACGCAGACATACGCCCGAGGTGGCCGGATGGTTCACCGGTGAGGGTGACGGCTTCCGGCTGCTGGGCACGCGCTGCTCGTCCTGCGCCTCGGTCTTCTTCCCGCGCGAGGACGGCCACTGCCGCAACCCCTCCTGCCCTGGCGGGACGCTGGAGGAGGTGCCGCTGTCCCGGAGGGGGCGGATCTGGTCGTACACCGACAGCCGCTATCGGCCACCGTCACCCTATGTGAGCAATCCGGAACTTCCCTGGGTGCCGTACGCGTTGATCGCGGTGGAGCTGGCCGCCGAGCGGATGGTGGTGCTGGGGCAGGCGGCTCCCGGGGTCACCGTCGCCGATCTGACGGTGGGCATGGAGGTCGAGGTCGTCGCCGGGGTGCTCCACGAGGACGCGGAGACGGCCTGGACGACCTGGCAGTGGCGGCCGACGGGGGTGGCGGTGTGACCAAGGACGTGGCGGTGCTCGGCGTCGGCATGCACCCCTGGGGCAAGTGGGGGCGGTCCTTCGTGGAGTACGGGACGGCGGCGGCCCGTGCGGCTCTCGCGGACGCCGGTCTGGACTGGGCGGACGTCGGCTCCGTCGTCGGCGCGGACACGGTGCGTGGCGGCTATCCCGGGTATGTGGCCGGTGCGACGTTCGCCCGGGCTCTGGGCTGGCAGGGGGCGCGAGTCTCCAGCGTGTACGCCGCCTGCGCGTCCGGGGCGCAGGCGATCGCCACCGCGCGGGCGCAGATCCTCGCCGGGCTCGCGGACGTCGTCCTCGTCGTGGGCGCGGACGCGGCGCCGAAGGGGTTCTTCCGGCCCGCCGGCGGTGATCGTCCGGACGACCCGGACTGGCTGCGCTTCCGCCTGCTGGGCGCGACGAACCCGGCGTACTTCGGGCTGTACGCGCGCCGGCGGATGGCGGTGCACGGCGACACGCCGGAGGACTTCGCCCTGGTGAAGGTGAAGAACGCGGCCATGGGAGCGCTCAACCCGTATGCCCGCTACCGCAAGCGGGTCACCGCCCAGGAGGTCGCGGCCTCGGCGGTGGTGGCCGATCCGCTGCGACTGCTGGACATCTGCGCCACCTCCGACGGCGGCGCGGCCCTGGTGCTGTCCGGCATGGACTTCGCCCGGCGGCACGGCGCGGACCGGCCGGTGCGCATCCGCGCGGTGTCGACGGTGACCCCGCGTTTCCCGAACCCGGTGCTGGACCTGCCGGACATCGCCACGGACTCCGCTGTCGCCGTCGAACCGGCCGGCGAGAGCTTCCGGGCGTCCATCGCCCGGACCGCGTACGAGGAGGCAGGCATCGGCCCCGAGGACCTGTCCGTGGCCGAGGTGTACGACCTGTCCACCGCGCTGGAGTTGCAGTGGTACGAGGATCTGGGGCTGTGTGCCGAGGGGGAGGGCGCGAAACTGCTGCGGGAGGGCGTGACGGCCCCGGGCGGCCGGACACCCGTCAACACCAGTGGCGGTCTTGCCTCCTTCGGGGAGGCGGTGCCGGCGCAGGCCCTCGCCCAGGTCTGCGAACTGACCTGGCAGCTGAGAAGCGCGGCGGGCGACCGCCAGATCGCTGGTGCGCGCGTGGGGATCAGCGCCAACCAGGGGCTCTTCGGGCATGGGTCGGCGGTGATCGCGGTGAGATGAGAGAGGGCGCGAGCTTGCGTCATGTGACTGCGGTGGCGGCTGTGACCCATGTGTTTGCCTACGCTCCGCGGTCACCTCGGAATGCTGCGTGAACGTCTTATGAACTGCGCCTGGGGGTACGCCCGCGGAGCCATCATGCTCCCGTGCACTCCTGGACGGATAATCTCCGCTTCGCCTTCCAGCCGGTGGTCAACCTGAGGACGGGCGTGGTCGCCGCTCTGGAGACGCTCGCCCGCCCGGAAACCGGTGACGTCCTTTCCGAGGCCCGCCGCGATCCGGACCTCGACGCGAAACTCGCCGTGCTGGCGCTGCGCGCGGCGACGCGGAAGGAGACGCTGCTGCCGCTGCACCTCAACGTGTTCGCGGCCACGCTCGCCGATCTCGGCGGCCTCACCCCCCTGCGGGACGCCGTGCGCGCGGCGGGGCGCATGCCCTGGGAGGTGACCCTCGACATCGTCCCGCCCTGCACGCACGTGCCGCAGCGGGCCCTGCTGGAGGCGGTGGCCGCGCTGCGCGAGCAGGGGTTCCGGATCAGCGCCGACGGGATCGGGGACGGCGACGTCCCGCTCAGGCTGCTCACCGACCTCGGCCCCGACCTGGTCAAGCTCGACGCCTCTCTGCTGGCCCGGCCGGCCGCCGTACGGGCCATGCGCACCCTGTGCGAGGAGCTGGGCGCCCTGGTGGCGGTGGAGGGCGTGGAGACGGAACTCCAGTACGCGTCCGCACTGTCGGCCGGCGCGCAGCTGGCACAGGGAGAGCTGTTCGCGCCGCCGGCGCGGATCCCCGCGGCGGACGTGTACATTCCGGCCCACTCCCCCGCCGTCCTGGCCACCCCCCGGTCGGGGCCGTCGGTGCGGGAGTTCGTGCGGCCCGCCGCCGTGCTGCCGGTGACCGCGGCGGCGGGGCAGGTGCGGGCGCTGCTCACCGGGTCACCGGACGTCTCCGGTGTGCTGCTGGTGGACCAGGCCGGCCGGCCCGTCCGGTCGGTGCACCGCTCACGCTTCCTGCTGTCGATGTCCGGCCGCTACGGGCATGCGCTGTACGCGGACCGGCCGGCCTTCAAGCTGGGCGACGTGCCGCGCACGGTGGGCATCGACGCCACGGCGTGGGAGGTGCTGGACGTGGTGGCGGTCGGCGGCCGGGACCGGACCTCCGACGACGTCGCCGTGGTCGACGCGCACGGCCGGTGTGTGGGGGTCGTACGCCTCGCCGACCTGGTGCGGGCACTGGCGGAGAGCCGGGTCGAGGAGGCGGCCGGTCTCAATCCGCTGACGCGGCTGCCCGGTTCGGACGTGATCACGAGCGAGGTGGACCGGCGGATCGCGGACGGGCGGACGTTCGCGCTCAGCTGGCTGGACATCGACCACTTCAAGCAGGTGAACGACGGTGCCGGTTTCGCCGCGGGCGACGAGCTGATCCGTTCCCTGGGGCGGGCGCTCACGCAGGCGGCCGCGGGCCACGCGCGCGTGGGTCACATCGGCGGGGACGACTTCCTCGTCCTGGCCGACGAGGAGGCGCTCGAACCGCTGGTGACCGCCGTGCTCGACACATCCTGGTCCGCCGGCGGCCGGCCGGTCACCCTCTCGCTGGCGACCGTGGTGTGCGCTCCGGACAGCGTGCGGGACCACCGGCAGGCCGCCGCCCGGCTGGCTCCGCTGAAGCAGACGGCGAAGGCCCTGGCCGGGATGAGCTGGGTGCTCGGGCGCGCCGGGCTGCCCGGCCACGAGGTCCGGCGTGGCAGCCCGGCAGCGGCTCCGACACAGACCGGGTACGCGACGGCCGAGCCGGGATGACGAACCTCCTTGCACGGCCCACCCGTTGGCGGCCTCCGGGGTGCGGTCCGGGCCGGGCCGCCCGCTGTCACCGTCGCCGTCGACAGCCTTGACGCCCCCGTGGCACCGGTGAACACTTCCCGGTGTCAGCCGACATCGCCGTACATTCTCGGCGTTATCAGGCAATGCGCCATGGACTCGTCCTGTTCCTCGGCCTGCCGGGAGCGCAGGAATCGCCGTACGCGCGCGTGCCGCGCACCGGACCACGGCCCGCACCCCGGTCGGCGGGGGTGCGGGCCGTGCCGTGGCGTCCTGGCCCCGGTCAGCCGACGACCGCCCGGCGGCGGTCCGCGGCGTACTCCATGGCGTGCTCGACGACTCCGATGAGTACTTCCTTGACCGACTCCCGGTCCCGGGCGTCGGTCAGCAGGACGGGCACGTCGTCGTCCAGGTCGAGGGCCTGACGCACGGCCTCCGCCGGGTAGCGGGCGGCGCCTTCGAAGCAGTTGACCCCGACGAGGAAGGGTATGGAGCGCCGCTCGAAGTAGTCGACGGCGGCGAAGCAGTCCTCCAGCCGGCGGGTGTCGGCGAGGACGACGGCGCCGAGCGCGCCCTCGGACAGCTCGTCCCACATGAACCAGAACCGTTCCTGCCCGGGCGTGCCGAAGAGGTACAGCACCAGGTCCTCGCGCAGGGTGATGCGGCCGAAGTCCATGGCCACGGTGGTGGTGTGCTTGGCTTCTACGCCCCGCGTGTCGTCGACCGGCCGTCCGGCCTCGGTGAGCAGCTCCTCGGTGCGCAGCGGCCTGATCTCGCTGACCGCGCCGACGAGGGTCGTCTTGCCCACGCCGAAGCCGCCGGCCACCAGGATCTTGAGCGTGACGGGCTCGACCGGGGGCTTGCCGCGCTCAGAACGCCCGAAGATCATCGGTCTCTTCTCCTGCTCGCTGGGGGTCGGGCGACGGTCGGCCGTAGCCGCCGCCACCGGGGGTTTCGATGACGAGTACGTCGCCGGGACCGACGTCCGCGGAGCCGCTCCCGCCGAGGTCCGTGACCGTGCCGTCGGCTCGCTCCACCCGGTTGCCGCCGAGCGCTCCGGGCGCGCCGCCGGCCATGCCGTACGGCGGCACGCGGCGGTGCTGGGAGAGCGTGGAGACGGTCATCGGCTCGAGGAACCGGATGCGGCGTACGGCGCCGTCGCCGCCGGGCCAGCGCCCGGCGCCGCCGCTTCCCGGGCGGACGGCGAACTCCTCCAGCCGGACCGGCAGCCGCCACTCCATGACTTCCGGGTCGGTGAGCCGCGAGTTGGTCATATGGGTCTGGACGACCGCGGCGCCGGGAAAGCCGTCCCCGGCTCCGGATCCGGAGCCGACCGTCTCGTAGTACTGGTGGTTCTCGTTGCCGAAGGTGACGTTGTTCATGGTGCCGGAACCCTCGGCCTGGACCCCGAGCGCGGCGTAGAGGGCGCCGGTGATGGCCTGGGAGGTCTCGACGTTGCCCGCGACCACGGCGGCGGGCGGCTCGGGCGCGAGCATCGAACCGGGCGGGACGACGATGTCCAGCGGCCGCAGACAGCCGTCGTTGAGCGGGATGTCGTCGGCGACCAGAGTGCGGAAGACGTACAGGACGGCCGCGTTGACGACGGCGAAGGGGGCGTTGAAGTTGGTGGCCAGCTGTGCCGAGGTGCCGGTGAAGTCGATCGTCGCCCGGCGTTCGGCGCGGTCGACACGGACGCGCACGCGGATGACGGCGCCCGCGTCGGTCTCGTAGGCGTAACTGCCGTCGCCCAGGGCGTCGATGACACGCCGGACCGCTTCCTCGGCGTTGTCCTGGACGTGCCGCATATAGGCCTGCACGACATCGAGGCCGAACTCGGCGATCATGCGGCGGACTTCGTCGACCCCCTTGCGGTTGGCGGCGATCTGGGCGCGCAGGTCGGCGAGGTTGGTGCGGGGGTTGCGGGAGGGGTAGCGGGCCTCGGTCAGCAGGCGGTGGGTCTCCTCCTCGCGGAACCGGCCCCGCTCGGCGAGGAGCCAGTTGTCGAAGAGGACTCCCTCCTCCTCGATGGAGCGGCTGTTGGCCGGCATGGAGCCCGGGGCGATGCCGCCGATCTCGGCGTGATGGCCGCGGGAGGCCACGTAGAAGAGGATCCGCGGGTCACGCTGCGTGTCCGTCGCCGCATCGGTGTCGAAGACCGGGGTGATCACGGTGACGTCGGGCAGGTGGGTGCCGCCGTGGTACGGGTCGTTGACCGCGTAGGTGTCACCCGGCTGCATCGCGGTGCCGCGGCGACGGATGACCTCTTTCACGCTGGTGCCCATGGAGCCCAGGTGGACGGGGATGTGGGGGGCGTTGGCGACCAGGTTGCCGTCGGGGTCGAAGAGGGCGCAGGAGAAGTCCAGGCGTTCCTTGATGTTGACGGACTGGGCCGTGGACTCCAGCCGGGCGCCCATCTGTTCGGCGATCGACATGAAGAGGTTGTTGAAGACCTCCAGCAGAACCGGGTCGGCTTCTGTGCCGAGATCGGAACTCTGCGTGACCGCCGTGCGTTCCACCACCAGATGCCCGTCGTCGGTCGCCACGGCCCGCCAGCCGTCGTCGACGACGGTCGTGGCACTGGCCTCCGTGATGATCGCGGGGCCGGTGACGGTCTCGCCGGGAGGAAGGGCCTCGCGGCGGTGGAGGGGTACGTCGCGCCAGGCGCCCCCGGTGTGCAGGCGGACGGTCTCGGGTGCGGCAGGGCGGCCCTGGTAGGGGGCGAGGGCGGACAGATCGGGGGGTGCGGTGATGCCGATGGCTTCGACGGAGAGGGCTTCGACGACGATCGGGCGGTCGAGCGTGAAGGAGTACGTGGCGCGATGACGTTCTTCGAAGGCCCGCTTCATGGTGTCGGGCTCGGTCAGCTCGACGGTGAGGGTGGTGTCGGTGCCGTCGTAGCGGAGCTGCGCGCGGCGGGTGACCTCGATGGTGTGCTGCGGGACGTCCTCGGCGGCGAGTTCCGCGCGTGCGGCGGCCTCCAGGTCGTCGGCGGTCTGCTGGATGCCGGGCATGGCGGCGGCTTCCAGGGGCGCTTCGACGGACTGTTCACGCATGGCCGTGGTGTCCGCGAGACCGATGCCCAGCGCGGACAGGACGCCCGCCATGGGCGGTACCAGGACGGTGCGGATCCCGAGCGACTCGGCGACCCGGCACGCGTGCTGGCCGCCCGCGCCGCCGAAGGTGGTCAGCGCGTAGCGGGTGATGTCGTGGCCCTTCTGCACGGAGATCCGCTTCACGGCGTTGGCGATGTTGGCGACGGCGATCCGGAGGTAGCCCTCGGCGACCTGCTCCGGGGTGCGGTCGTCGCCGGTTTGCCGGTGGATGTCGTCGGCGAGGGCGGCGAACCGGTCACGGACGAGGGCGGTGTCCAGGGGCTGGTCGCCGCCGGGGCCGAAGACGGCGGGGAAGTGGGCGGCCTGGATGCGGCCGAGCATCACATTGGCGTCGGTGACGGTGAGCGGGCCGCCCGCGCGGTAGCAGGCGGGGCCCGGGTCGGCGCCGGCCGAGTCGGGGCCGACCCGGTAGCGGGAGCCGTCGAAGTGCAGCACGGAGCCGCCTCCGGCGGCGACCGTGTGGATGTCGAGCATCGGGGCGCGGAGCCGGACGCCCGCGATCTGCGTGGTGAAGACGCGCTCGTACGCGCCGGCGAAGTGCGAGACGTCGGTGGAGGTGCCGCCCATGTCGAAGCCGATGACGCGGTCGAAGCCGGCGCGCTGCGACATCCGGGCCATCCCGACGATGCCCCCGGCCGGCCCGGAGAGGATGGCGTCCTTGCCGCGGAACCGCCCGGCCTCCGTCAGCCCGCCGTTGGACTGCATGAACATCAGCCGGACACCGTGCAGTGCGTCGGCGACCTGGCGCACGTAGCGGCGCAGGACGGGCGAGAGGTAGGCGTCCACCACGGCGGTGTCCCCGCGCGGCACCACCTTCATCAGTGGGCTGACCTCGCTGGACAGCGAGATCTGCGGAAAGCCGGTGCGGGTGGCGAGTTCGCCGACGGCACGCTCGTGGCCGGGGTACAGATGACTGTGCAGGCAGACGACGGCGACCGCGCGGATCCCGTCGTCGTACGCCTGCCGCAGCGGGCCAGCGAGGGCGTCGAGGTCGGGTGCGCGCAGGACGGTGCCGTCGGCGGCGACGCGTTCGTCCACCTCGATGACGCGCTCGTGCAGCAGCTCGGGCAGTTCGATGCGGCGGGCGAAGATCTGCGGGCGGTTCTGGTAGGCGATGCGCAGCGCGTCGCGGAAGCCGCGGGTGACGATCAGCAGGGTGCGCGCGCCCGTGCGTTCCAGCAGTGCGTTGGTGGCCACCGTGGTGCCCATGCGGACGGCCTCGACGGGCTCCGGGGAGCCGTCGAGGAGCGCGCGTACCCCGGCGACGGCCGCGTCGGCGTACCGTGCCGGGTTGTCGGACAGCAGTTTGTGGGTGAGCAGCCGGCCGTCCGGGCGACGCGCGACGACATCGGTGAAGGTGCCGCCGCGGTCGACCCAGAACTGCCAGCCTGTCACGTCACCACTCCGCTTCCGCGCCGGTCACAGCGCCCGCAGGCCGTTGATCACGTCGCGCAGAATACTCTCGTCCGGCAGCTCGGCCGGAGGCACCGGGCGCGTCACATGGACGAGTTCCGCGTTCACCAGGTCGCCGATGAGCACACGGACCACACCGATGGGCAGGTCGAGTTCCGCGGCAAGTTCGGCGACCGACTGCGGCGCTTCCCGGCACAGCCCGACGATGTCCACGTGCTCGGGGGACAGCGTCGGGTCCTTTTCCGGGTCGTCGGCGTCGGGTTCCGTGACGACCACCGCGATCACGTCGAGGCGGTGCTGGGCCGGACTCGTGGTGCGGCCGCGCGTCATGGCATAGGGGCGGACGACCGGTCCGGCGTCGTCGTCGAACCAGTGGCTGCTTCCCTGACCGTCTCCGCTCATGCCATCCCACTACCCGCCTGCGGGCAGATCGGTGCGCGGAGCGGTGCCGAGATGCACGCCGACCCTCTTGACCAGCAGGGTCATCTCGTAGGCGACCTGGCCGACGTCGGAGTCGGCGTCCGAGAGGACCGCCAGGCAGCTGCCGTCGCCGGCGGCGGTGACGAACAGGAAGGCGTCGTCCAGCTCGACGACCGTCTGCCGCACGCTCCCCGCGTCGAAGTGCCGTCCGACGCCCTTGGCCAGGCTGTGGAAGCCGGAGGCGACGGCGGCCAGATGCTCACTGTCCTCCCGGCTCAGGTCCCTGGACACCCCGGTGGGCAGACCGTCGCCGGACAGGACGACGGCCTTGCGGATGCTGGCGACCCGGTCCACCAGCTCGTCGAGCAGCCAGTTCAGTTCTCCCTTGTCGGTCGCCGTGTGGCCGGTGGCCCTCGGTTCGGTCATCGACCGTCCCCCTTTGTCGTTCCTTGTGCTGTGCCGTTCCTGGCGCTGTCGCCCGCGGCGTTCTCCTCCCGGCCGCGCTGCCAGCCGCGCTGGAGCGAGGCCATTCGGCTGCGGACCTCGTCGGCGTCGCGGTCGGCGGCCGGCTCCGCCGACCGCTGTGCGCGCCGCTCGGTGTCCTGCTTGAGCTGCGGAGCCAGGCTGGCCTGCCGTACGCGCCGCGGCAGCGGCCCGGTGGCCGGGTCCGCTCCGGCGCCGGTGGGCGGCGTGGTGTCGTCGGCAGGCGAGGTCGTGTCGCCCGCGGGCGGGGCGGTGCCGCCGCGCTGCGGGCCGGTGCCGTCCCGGCCGGGGCCGCCCGGGGCGGGCTCGGGGCGGGTGCGCCGGGGCAGCGGCGGGGCCTCGGGCGTCTCGTGGGCGCCGTCGGCCGAGGAGGCGTCGTGTTCCTCGGTCCGGCCGGAGAGTCCGGCGGGGCGCCGGGAGGGCGTACCGCGGCGGCGGGCGGGCAGCGGGGCGAGTCCGCCGGTCTCGGGGTCGCGGGGGCCGTCGCCGGGCCGCGGTTCCGTCTCGCCCCGGCGGGAGCTCTGGTCGGTGACGGGCCTGCCGTGCGAGCTGACCAGCTTGGGCGTCTGCCGGCGGGGCAGGGGGACGGGGCCGCGGTCACCGGTTCCGTACCGCGCCGGGCGGTCGGTCGGCCGCGGCGCCGGCGCGGGATCGCCGGTCTCGTCCTCGGGCTCGTCCGTGGCCGGGTCGGCGGCGCGGGCGAGGGGACGGCGCGGGCGGAACAGCCCGCCGCGCTCGCTGTCCTCGTCGGTCAGTGCGCCGGGGAAGTCGTCGACGGCGTCGAGATCGACGGGCGCCTCCAGCTCGACCGGGCCGTCGAGCAGGGAGGTCGGCAGGCCGGGCAGCCGCAGGGGCGTGCGGGAGCCGGCAGGCCGGTCCGCCGTCCGGTCGCCGCCCTTCGCCGGGCGGTCCCGGTCGAGGCGGAAGCCGGTCCCGTTGGTGTCCGGGACGTCGTCGGTGAGCAGCGCGTCGGGGATGAAGACGACGGCGGTGGTGCCGCCGTACGGCGACGGCTGGAGGGAGACGCGTACGTTCTGCCGCTGGGCGAGCCGGCTGACGACGAACAGACCGAGGCGGTCGGTGTCGGAGAGTTCGAACTCGGGGGTCTCGGCGAGGCGCAGATTGGCCTCCAGCAGTGCCTCGGCGGTCATCCCGAGACCCCGGTCGTGGATCTCCAGGGTGAAGCCGTTGGCGACCCGTTCACCGATCACCTGGACGGCCGTGTGCGGGGGTGAGAAGACGGTGGCGTTCTCCAGCAGCTCGGCGACGAGGTGGGTCAGGTCGGCGACGGCCGGGCCGGTGACGGCGACCCGGGCGAGCCGGCGGACCTCGATGCGCTCGTAGTCCTCCACCTCGGCGACGGCGGCCCGGACCACGTCCATCAGCTGGACGGGGCGCCGCCACTGCCGCGACGGTGCGGCGCCGGACAGGATCACCAGGCCCTCGGCGTGCCGGCGCATACGGGTGGTCAGATGGTCCAGGCGGAACAGATCGGCGAGTTCGTCGGTGTCCTCGGTCCGCCGTTCCATGGTGTCGAGCAGCGTGAGCTGCTTGTGCAGCAGCACCTGGCTGCGCCGGGCGAGGTTGACGAAGACCTCGGCGACCCCGGCCCGCAGCTCGGCCTGTTTCACGGCGGCCTCGACGGCGGCACGCTGGAGCGTGTTGAGCGCCTGGCCGACCTCGCCGATCTCGTTCTTGTCGTACTCCAGGCGCGGTACCTCGGTCTCGACGTCGACCTGTTCCCCCGCGGAGAGCCGGCGCATCACGCTGGGCAGCCGGACGCCGGACGCCTCGTGCGCCTCCAGACGCAGCTGCCGCAGATCGCGGATGAGGACGCGGCCGATCCGGACGGAGAGGAGGATGGACAGCAGTACGGCGACCAGGCCGAGCAGGCCCGCGACGGCGGCCTGTGCGATGACGCCCATGGCCACCGAGCGCATACGGTCCTGGAAGCGGTCGGTGGCCTGGTCGTCCAGGGTGCCGAGTCCGGCGAGGGTGCCCGCCGCGGCGGAGTCCCAGCGCCGGGCGGTCAGTTCGCGGGGCGCGCCGGAGTCCATGCCGGTGATGCTGTGTTCTGCCGCGCGCAGCGGGGCGGTGGTGGCGTTGCCCCAGAAGCGTTCGTAGCGCTCCCGCTCCGAGTCGGGCAGCAGCGGCAGGCTGATGCCGTAGATCAGCGTGCGCTGGGCGATCAGGCCGGAGATGGCGCGGGTCTCGTCATGGGTGAGCCGGCCGACGACGAGGGAGGAGCCGAGCAGGGCGTCCTCCCGGGAGAGCAGCTCGCGGGCGCGGATCAGGGAGACCAGGGAGCGGGCCTGGCGGTCCATCGTGACGTCGTCGGGGCTGTCGAGGTCGTCGAGCACCGCGAAGCAGGGGTCGACGAGGTGGTTGTACTGGTCGAAGGCCTGGGCGCGGGTGACCGTGCCCTGCTCGACGTTGCGGCGCAGGGAGTCCAGGCCGTCGAAGGCGTCCAGGACGGCGGCCAGGCGCTCGGTGTCGCCGGCGCCCAGGCCCCCGAAGATGTCGTGGTCCTTGATGTTCGTGCGCAGCGTGGTGATCGCCCGGTCCGTGGCGGTGCGGGTGCGGTGCAGCGCGGAGAGGGCGTCGGCGGCCCGCGGGTCGGCGAGATAGACGAGGGTCTGGCGGCGCTCCTGCTGGAGGACGCGGATGGTGTCCTCGGTGGGGTAGCCGATCTCCTGGACGACGTCGGACACATGGAACAGCTGGGCGACGTCGCGGCCCGTGAGGACCGTGGCGAAGCCCCAGATCGCGGTCAGGCACACCAGGGGCACGAGAAGCAGCGCCACGATCTTCCGGCGGATCGACTTCCCGCGAAACCGCATGGCCTCCCCCAGCTCGCCCCCCGCCGGCCCGCGGGTGTCATGTGCGTCAACAAACGGCGCGAGCCTACTACCGCCTCACAGATAACTCGAAGACATGTCCGGAGGCTGAACTTCCGCACCGGCGGCGAGAGATGGCGAGTTGTCCGGGCATTGCGGGAGATTGCCCCCGTGATTCGGCGGCCCGTCACCGGGCGGATGCCGCCGTCAGGTTGGCTGGTTGGCTGGTTTTTTTCGGCGGCCGGGAATCTTCGGGGGATCCCGTTCGTCCTTCTCTACGGGAAATGGGGGCGGAATGGGCCACAGGAGCCGTATCCCGCACCCCGGCGGCGTAAAACTGCGCAAGCCGGGCAGCCACTGGGGAGTCGGGGCCTGCGGGCGCCGGGGCGAGCGGTCTGTCGGCGGTGGGGAGTGACACGGTGATGGGCACGGCGGAGCGGCGCAAGGCGCCCGGGAAGAGCGTGGCGGACCGCTCGGCGCGAGGGGGTCATGAGATGCCGGACCGCGGCATTCCGGCGCCACAGCGCGCCAGGGAGTCGGCCGGGACCGAACAGCGGCAGAGCTATCGGCCGTTGTGGATCGAGGAGCCCGCGAAACGGCACCCACTGCCGGACCCGGTGCGTACGGCGGCGGTGCGCGCGGTCCTGGTCATCTCGGTGACGCTGATCCAGGCGATGGTGGCGTTCCTGTGCACGATGGCCGGGTCCTGGCTGGCGTTCCCCATGGTGGTCAGCAGTGTGGCGAGCACCATGGTGGCCACGTGGTCGGTGGTCGACGTATGGGTGACCCGCCAGGTCTGGAACCAGCGGTACGGCGTGGTCTCCGAGCCGAGCAGCACGGCCCGGGCGCTGCGGCGCGAGCGGCGGGCCCGCCGGCGCCAGGAGCGGGCGGCCCTGCGGGAGCAGGAGCGGATACGCCGACGGGGCGGTGCGGGGCAGCTGTCGCACTCCTGAGGCGGCCCCCAGGGGCCCGGGTCCCGCCGGTGAGGGCCGGCGGGAGCCGAGAAGGGCGCGGTGCGTCCGGCGCGCCCTAGGACGCGGTGGGTGCCGGCCTCTTGAACATCCGGGTGGCCGTGATCTCGCTGTGCCCCGCTTCTCCGGCCTGGGGCTGCTGCGGCAGACCGGGCCGGAGGTGTTCCTCCACACTGATGTACTTCAGACCCGCCCTGAGGTCGGCGTCGTTGCGCAGCCGGATGACCAGCGGGAACTCGGCGAGCGCGGTCGTGTCGAACAGGCCGGTGGTGTACAGGAGCTGCACGCCCAGCGCGTCGGACACGGCCCGCTGGAGTTCCAGCAGGTACGTCGCGTTGGCGCGGCCGATCGGGTTGTCCAGGAACAGGGTGCCCGCGTGGCGGTGCTTGTCGCGGCCCCGGTCGTTCGAGCGCAGGGCGGCCATCGTGCAGTACAGGGCGATGGCCGCGGTGAGCAGCTGGCCGCCCGAGAAGACATCGCCCATCTGTCCGACGGGGACCCGCTCGGCGCGCAGTACGGCGTCCGGCTTGAGGATCTCCACGGCCACGCCCTTGGGTTCGAGGGCCGCGGCGACTCCGCGCAGCAGCAGGGACATGCCGTCCCGGCGCAGGTCGGAGTTCTTCTTCACGGCCGCGCGGGTGGCGTCGTCGATGACCTCGCCGAGCCGCTCGGTGAGCGTGGCCTGGTCGGGTTCCTCGAAGCGGATGCGCAGGAACTCCTGCCCGGACCACTCGCCGAGGCCCTCGGGCAGCCGGGAGAGCCGCTGGGCGGAGCGCAGCGTCGCCAGTGAGGACTCCACGAGTCCGCGCAGCCGGTCCACGATCGAGTCGCGGTTGCGCTCCAGCTGGGCCAGCTCGTCGGTGAGGACCCGCAGGCGCGGCGCGAAGGCGTCCGCCCATTTCTGGGCGTGCTCGGGCAGCGCGGAGGCGGGCAGTTCACGGATCTGCTGCCGGGCGGGGGTGCGGACCTGTTCGTACCGCGTGGAGTTGGCGTGCCGGACGAGGACGTCGCTCGCCTCGCGTACGGCCGCCTCGGCGGCGGACAGGTCGGCGGCGCAGCCGCGCAGCGAGCGGCGGGCCTCGGCGGCGGAGTGCCGGGCCTCCTCCAGGGTGCCGGGGTAGGGCTCCGGCTCCTCCTGCTCCTCCTCCGGGGTGTGTTCGCGCAGCAGGTCGCGGAGCATCGCGGCGATCTCGTCGAAGCCGCCGGCCGCGTCCTCGGCGGCCCGGTGGGCGTCCAGCAGCTCCGTGTGCGCCTCGCGGGCCTCGGCCACCGCCTCGGTGCGGGTGGCGAGTTCGGCGGTGGCGGTGCGCAGCAGGGCCTGGGCGTGTTCGGCGTCGCGCGGGTGCAGTTCCTCGGGCAGCGCGGTGTGCGCCTCGCCGTCCTCGGGCGCGAGCCGCTCGGCCTCGCCGCGCAGCCGGCCGAGCTGCTCGCTGGCGGTCGACATCCGGGTCTCCAGGAGCTGCACCAGCTCCTCCGCACGCGCGGCGGCCGCCTGCCGGGACGGCCCGTCGGAGCCGTCGGGCGATTCGAGCAGCTGCTCGGCGCGGGTGCGGACCTTGTTGCTGAGCCGGTCCAGTTCGGCGCGGGCGGCGCTCTCGTCGCTCTCCGCGCGGGCCTGTTCGGCGCGCAGGTCGGCGCCGACGCCGACCTTCTCGTACAGCTGGGAGGCGGCCCGGTAGGCCTCGCGGAGGGCGGGCAGGGAGGCCTTGGGGGTGTCGCCCTCGGGCTCGGGCAGGTCGTCGGGGGCGCCGGCGATCTCGGCGCGCTCGGCGCGCAGGGCGCGCGCGGTACGGCGGGCGTCGTCGGCGGCGCGCTGGGCGGCGCGGCGGTCCTCGTCGGCGGCCCGGGCTCGCTCCAGGCAGGACTGGGCGCGGGCCTCGGACTCGGTGGCCTCGTCGGCGAGTTCGCGCAGCCGGGCCTGCCAGCCTGCGCGCTCGCGGAGCCGGAAGGCGAGGCCGGCGAGGGCGTCGGCGGCGCGCCGGGCCTTCTGTGCGGTCTCCTGCCGTTCGTCCCGGATCTGTGCGGCCTCGGCGGCGGCTTCGTCGGCCTCGGCGCGCAGGGTGCGTGCCTCGGCCAGCTCGGCCTCGGCCTCCTCGGCGAACGCGCGTGCCTCCTGGGCGGTTCCGGCCAGTTCGGTGAGGCGTCCGGCGGGGCAGCCGGTGCGCCAGGAGGTGAGCCGGGCGGCCAGTTCGCGGTCCTTGCCGAGGCGGGCGGCGAGGGCGCGGATCTCCTCGTCGCGCTCGGTGGCCCGCACGCGCAGGGCCTGCCGCTCCTCGTCGGCGGCGTGCTCGTCGTGCATGGCCGGGTTCGGCGGCACCAGGAAGACGTCCCCTGAGGCCGCGTCCGCGGCCGGGGCGGGCGCGAGCAGGGCGGCGGCCGTGCCGACCGCGACGGCGGAGCGGGGCAGCAGGGCGGCGTCGCCGAGCGCCTCGCGGGCCCGCGCGTGGGTGTCCGGGTCGGTGATGATCACGCCGTCGACCAGTTCGGGCCGGGCGGCGAGCACCCGTGCGTGGTCGGCGGGGTCGACGGCCTGGGCGAGGTAGCGCCAGCCGGGCAGCGCCGGGATGCCGTGCTCGCCGAGGAACTCGACGGTGGCCAGCACGTCCGGGCCGGGCGGCAGCAGCCCGCCGTCACCGAGGGCGCCGAGGATCCGGGCGTCGTCGGCGGCGGCCGTACGCAGTTCGAAGAGGTGCCGTTCGGCGGTCGTGACGGCGTCGTCGAGCAGTTCGCGCAACTCGTCGGCGAACCGGTCGAGTTCTTCGGGGGTGAGGGCGCCCTCGGTGGTGGCGGTGGCCGGCGCGGTGCCGCCGGCGTCCTCCGTCCTGGGCGCGGGCACGGCCACGCGCGCGGGTGCGCCCGGCAAGCTCAGCAGCTCGGCGAGGCGCTCCTCGGCGGCCAGTGCCTCGGCCAGGCGGCGCTCGGCGTCGTAGGCGCGTGCGGCGGCGGTCGCCGCGTCGGCCGCGCGGGCCGCGGTCAGCTCGGCGCGGGACTCCGCGGCGGCCGCCTCGCGCGCGTGCTCGGTGGCCTTGCGGGCGGCCTCGCGGGCGAGGTCCCAGGCGGCCACGGCGGTCTTCTCGGCGTCGCTGGCGGCGAGCGCGGCCCGGGCCGGGTCGGCGTCCGGGGCACTGTCGTCGAGCCAGCCCGCGCGGACCGCCTCGGCGGTCTCCTGCTCGACCTCGGCGAGGCGCTGGCGCAGGTGCCCAACCTCGCTGCGGGCGCGCTGTGCCTCGGTGGCGGCGGTGGTGGAGTCCCGGTAGGCGGAGTCGCTGACCTCCTGGAGGGCGGCGGACCGCTCTTCCTCCTCGTTGGCGAGGTTCTCGGCGCTCCCGGCGGCGGCGTGCAGGGCCCGTACGAGGTCCACGGCGGCCTTGGCGCGGGCGGCGAGCGCGGGGGCCGCGTCCCGTTCGGCCTCCTGGATGGCGGCGGACACGCGCGCGACCCGGTCGGCGGCGGCGCGGTGGCGCAGCACGGCCTCGGCGGCCTGCCAGGCGGAGTGCAGGGTGCGGGCGTCGGCCAACTCGCGCTTCTGCGCGGCGGCGGCCTTCTCGGCGGCGGCGAGCGCCAGCGAGGCGTGCCGGTAGGCGAGTTCGGCGGCGATCAGGGCGCTGCGTTCGCGGGCGCCCTCGGAGTGCGTGACGGTGTACGCGGCGGCGGTGACCCGCTGGGCGAGGTCGGCGGCCCGGACCCGCTCCTGCACGGCCCGCGCGGACAGCCGCCGGGCCAGGGTGCGGGTGCGGCGCTCGGCGGCGCCGTGCACGTCACGCGCGCGTGAGCGGGCCTCCGCGGCCTCCACGATCCGCCCGAGCAGATCGGCCGAACCGGCGGTGAAGTCCCGTTCGGCGATCAGTTCGGCGCGCCGGCCGAGCTTGTTGCCGAAGCCGCTGACGAGGTCGGCGAGGCCGTCGGTGTCGCGGGTGTCGGTCACCGCGCGCAGCAGCAGGTCGGTGAAGTCGGAGTCCTTCTTGACCGCGAAGAGACCGGCCGCCTCGCCCTCGTCGGCGTTCATCTCCCGCTGGTAGCGGAAGAGTTCGGGGTCGAGGCCGAGCTCGCCGAGGTGTTCGGTCCAGCGCTCGTGGATCTCCTCCCAGTGCACCTCCAGGTGCGGGTAGGCCTTGCCGGCCTCCATGAGGGCGTCGCGGAAGCCCTTCATGGTGCGGCGGCGGCCCTGCGCGCCCGAGGTGCCCTCGACGGGCGGCCGTACGGCGGTGGACTCGGCGACGGGCAGGTTGTCCAGGCTGAGCCCGGGGCCGGGCCGGAAGGAGTACCAGGCCTCGGCGAACTTGCGCGGGTCGTTGGAGACCTGCCGGCCGCGCCACTCGCTGACCTTGCCGACGACCACGCACTCGCCGGTCTGCACGTGCTGCCACTCCAGCGCCACATGGCCGCAGTCGTCGGCGAGCAGGAACTTGCGCAGCACGCCGGAGCTGGCGCCGCCGAGGGTGTTGCGGTGGCCGGGCAGCATCACCGAGAAGATCAGCTTGAGCAGGACGGACTTGCCGCCGCCGTTCTCCAGGAAGAGCACGCCGGCGGGCGCGGGCCGGCGCGGCGGCCCCGACGGCTCCTCCTCGAAGAACTCCGCCTGCGTGGGCGCCGGGTCGGGCACGGGCGCGCCCACTCCCCGCAGGTCAAGCACGGTGTCGGCGTAGCGCGCACCGGCGGGCCCGATGGAGTAGAGGCGGACCCGGGACAGCTCGTACATGGCGGACTCTCGTAAGTCTGGTGAAAGGTGCGGTGGTTCGGGGTTCTGCTGAGCCGGCGCTCAGGAGTGGAACGGCAGCCCGGCGTCGGCCACCAGTTCCAGGTCCTCGGTGTCCTCGGCGGGCAGCAGGCTGGCCGTGCCGTCGGTCACCGGGACCACGCCCAGGTCCAGCAGTTCGGTCAGCGCGGCGCTGCCGGCCAGGTCACGGACCTGGAGCTGGTAGCGGGCGGTGGTGCGGTAGGTGCCGCCGTGGTCGTCGCCGGTGCGCTGGAGGAAGCCCGAGTCGGTGAGGAAGGCGAGGGCCTTGGCCACGATGCCGGTGGTGGAGGCGGCCGGCCGGCGGGCGTCCTTGGTGGCGCCGGTGGCGCTGCGTCTGGCCCAGATCCGCCAGGCGGCCTCCAGGCCGGGGGCGTCGGTGGCCGGGTCGGTGTTCTCGCCCTGTTCCTCGGCACGCTCCTCCAGGCGGCGGCAGGCCTGCCGGACGAAGGCGTCGACGCCGTTGACCGTGACCCGGCCGATGTAGGTGTCGTCGGCCAGGTCCTCGGGGCGCGGGAAGGCCAGCGCGGCGACGGCGAGGTGGGCGAGTCCGTGCAGGAAGCGGTCGTTGGAGTCGGCGGCGGTGCGACGCGCGTAGTCGCCCATGCGGACGGCGAACACCGAGTCCTCGGCGGCCGTCACGGCCATGCCCGCGCGCGGGGACACCTCCAGCACGACGAGTCCCAGCCCGGCGGCGACGGCGTCGGCGAGGCGCGCGAACGCCGGGTCGTCGCGGTAGCGGCGCAGCAGCTCGGTGTACTCCTGGTCGCGCGCGGGCTGCAGCTTGGGTTGCAGCCCGAAGGCGACGAGCCGCGCCGCGTCGGCGGCGTCGGCGGGGGTGACGGCGGCGGATGCCGACGGGGCCGGGGGCTCCGTGTCACTCCACTCGACGTGCTCGCTCACGGTTGGGACTCCTTGTCGCGTTCTCGGGTGCTCATGCTGCTTCCGTCCGGTCGGCCGCCATCCCCGCCGCGTCCAGCAGGGCCGTGCCGACGATCAGATCGGCGCCGCCGAAGTCGGGGTCGTCCAGCTCGGTGCCGTCGTCGACGGCGAACAGCAGCTTCTCCTCGCCCTGCCGGTAGGCGGTGCCGACAGCGGGGCTGGCCGCGTGGATCGCCAGCAGGGCGACCAGGTAGGCGAGGTCGAAGCCGCCGGACGCGCGCGCCTCGGCCAGCAGGCCGGACAGTCTGCGCGGCGCGTCGGCCGGCAGGTCGAGCAGCTCCTTCGCCGCGGCCAGCTGCTCCTCGCTGAACCGGCTGTCGTCCGGCGTCGCGATCAGGTCGGGCTCGGGCATCTCGGCGCCCAGGTGCTCCCGCTCCACGGGCGGGGTGAGCAGTATGCCGACGAGGTCCGCCACCCGCACGGACACCGGCGTCCGCAGCCCGGTGCCGTGCGCGAAGAAGGCGTCCGTGACCCGGACCGCCTGCTCCACGGGCAGGGGCAGCACCGGCGCGAGCAGATGGCCGTAGAGGTCGGTGCCGGAGGTCGTGGTCGGTGTGGCGAAGGCCTGCCGGTCCTGTTCCGCGCGGAACAGCGGGCCCGCCTCCAGCAGGCGCGACTGGAGCTGGGTGTGGCGCCGGATGCAGTCCTTGACGATGTCGACCAGTTCGGCGGCGCGGCGCTTGTGCTCGGGCTCCTCGGTCTCGTCGCGGGCCTTGCGGATGTTGGTGAGGATCGCGTTCTCGTGGCGGTAGCGCTCGGCGACGTGGTCCAGGGCCTCGGCGATCATGTCGGGCACGGTGTTGAGCCAGTCGACGGCGCGGACGTTGCGCCGGGTGGCCTCCAGGGCCCGGCGCAGGGTCTCGGAGTACTGGACGGTGCGGTAGCGGGCCTGTTCCGCCGCGAGCTGGGCGTCGGCGAGCCGGCCTCGGCTGATCAGCACCTCCAGCTTGACCTCGGCGGCGATCTGGGCGCTGGTGACGTCGGTGTCGAGGGCGCCGACGAGGACGTTGACCGCCTCGTCCGTGGTGCGCAGATAGACCGTGCCGCCGGGGCCCGGGACCTCCTCGATCAGCTTGAAGTCGTAGTCCCGGCGGACATAGGTGCCGTCGGGCGCGAAGGTGCCGTACACCGCGCGGAAGCCCCGGTCGACGCTGCCGACGTTGATCAGGTTCTCCAGGACCCAGCGGGCCACCCGCTCGTGCTCGGCGGCGGGGCGGTGCGGGGCCTGGGCGGCGATGCGCGGGACGAGGCGGGCGACGATCTGCTCGTGGTCCGCGCCGGTGTCGAAGTCCATGTTGAGGGTGACGAGGTCGATGGCGGCCAGCGCCACTTCGGCCATGCCGTACACCGAGTACTCGCCGGCCAGGTTGGCCTTGCGCGCGTCCAGGTCGTGCAGCGGCGCGGTGCAGGCGAGCGCGCGCAGCCGGCGCGCCAGCCCCTCGTCGGCCGCGGGGCCCAGAGCAGGGCGCGGCGCCGCGCTGAGCTGGGGCGGAGCGCTGTCCGTCGATGCAGGCGAAGTCACGGTGCACAGCCTAGGTCCTGGGTCTGACATCCACCCAAACGACGCAGGACGGCTCGGCCGGGAGGCCGGGGAGCGCGGCGGCTCTCCGGGTACGGACCGCTCGCGGCGGGGCGGCGCCACGGGAGGCACCTGAGGCGGGACGCGGGAAGCGCCTACGGCGGGCCGTGGAAGGCGTCTATGGCGTGCCGTGGAAGGCACCTACGGCGTGCCCTCCTCGCCGACCCGCCTGCGGTACACCTCCACGATCCGCTCCAGCGAGTCCGTGAGATAGGTCGCGAGCAGCCGCTCCGCCCCGCTGCGGTCCCCGGTCTCGAGCGCCTGGAGGATCCGGCGGTTGCGGACGAGGTAGGGCTCGTGCAGCCGGCGGGGGTCGTCCACCACGTGGAAGGCCAGCCGCAGCTCGGCGAAGACGCTGCGCATCAGCTCGTCGGTGCGTTCGCTGCCGGCGAGGGCGACCAGCTCCTGGTGGAAGTGGATGTTGGCCGTGCCCGTCGCTTTCCAGTCGTGTTCGACGGCCGCCTGCTCCCCCTCGGCCACCGCCGCGGCGAGCCCGTGGAGCGGGTACGGCGGCTCCCCGAGCCCCCGGACCACGGCGCACTCGACCAGGGCGCGGGTGCGGTAGATGTCCTCGACGTCCTCGACGGTCAGCACCCGCACGAACACGCCCCGGTTGAGCTCGTGGACGAGCAGGCGTTCGTGGGTGAGCAGCCGGAAGGCCTCGCGCAGGGTGTTGCGGGAGACGCCGAGCGCCCCGCCGATGCCGTCCTCCGACAGCCGGGTGCCGGGCGGGAAGTATCCGTCGGCGATGCGGCTCCTGAGGATGTCCGCAACCCGCTCCGCCGTGCTGGTACGCCCCAGGAGAGCGCGGTCGTCGGCCAGTCCCGTCAGCTGCTCTGCCATGCCCGGAATTCAATCGCAGACACCGGAACGAAACAACGCGGGTATTGAAGGATCGTTGAACGATCCTCTACGGTGCTCGGCACGGCCCTGGTTCCGTACGGCAACTGCTCACCCCCCGCACCCTCCGTCCCCCTTCTGCGAGGTGCCCATGAGCACGACCCCTCCCCCACCGGCCCTCAACTCCGACCCTCGCCCGGGCAAGGGCGAACGCGCCCCGGAAGACGGCGCGTTCGGTTGGCTGCGCGCCCTCGGCCCGCGCGGACGACGCGCGTTCGCCGGAGCTTTCGGCGGATATGCCCTGGATTCCTACGACTACTTCACGCTGCCGCTCAGCATGGTGGCGCTCGCGGCCTCCTTCCACCTGGACAGCGCCCAGACCGGGCTGTTCACCACCGTCACGCTGGTCGTCTCGGCGGTCGGCGGCGCCCTGGCCGGTGTCGTCGCGGACCGGGTGGGCCGGGTCCGGGCCCTGATGATCACCGTGGCCACCTACGCCGTCTTCACCGTGGCCTGCGGCTTCGCGCCCACCTACGAGACGCTGCTGGTCTTCCGCGCCCTGCAAGGACTCGGGTTCGGCGGCGAGTGGGCGGTCGGGGCGATCCTGGTCGCCGAGTACGCCTCCGCGCGCCACCGGGGCCGCACGCTCGGCGCGGTGCAGAGTTCCTGGGCGGTCGGCTGGGCGCTGGCGGCGGTCGTCTACACGCTGGTCTTCTCCTTCGTCGGCCAGGACCTGGCCTGGCGGGTGATGTTCTGGACGGGCGCACTGCCCGCGCTGCTCCTGGTCTGGCTGCGCCGCCGGGTGCATGACGCGCCCACCGCGGTGGCGGCGCGCGAACAGGACCCCGCGCGGGGCTCCTTCGGGGCGCTCTTCCGGCCCGACCGGGCGGGCGCCCCGGGTCTGCTGCGCACCACGGTCTGCGCGAGTCTGCTGTCCACCGGTGTGCAGGGCGGCTACTACACGCTGGCCACCTGGGTGCCGACCTATCTGAAGTCCGAGCGCGGCCTGTCGGTCGTCGGCACCGGCGGCTATCTGACCTTCCTGATCTCCGGGGCGTTCCTGGGCTACCTGACCGGCGGCCACCTCACCGACCGGCTCGGCCGCCGGAACAACATCTGGCTCTTCGCGCTGCTGTCGGCCGTGTGTGTCCTGGCCTACGCGCACATCCCGCACGGTGCCGACACCCTGCTGCTGGTGCTGGGCTTCCCGCTCGGCTTCTGCATGTCGGCCATCTTCAGCGGCTTCGGCTCCTATCTGAGCGAGCTGTACCCGACGGCGGTGCGCGGCACCGGTCAGGGCTTCACGTACAACACGGGCCGCGCGGTGGGCGCCGTGTTCCCCACGCTGGTGGGCTTCCTGGCCGACAGCTGGGGCGTGGGCGGCGCGCTGGTGTTCGGTGCGCTCGGCTACGGCCTCGCGGCGCTGGCCCTGATCGGGCTGCCGGAGACGCGTGGGAAGGAGCTGGCATGACCCGGCCGCAGGGTATTGAGGACCGGCCCGTCTGCGCAGTCGACGCGCACGCGCACGCGTGGAGCCCGAAAACGGCGCGGGCCCGGTTCCGCGAGGGGCTCACGGGCCCGACGGCCGGGGTGGCGGCGGGCCACACGCAGGCCAACCTGATCGCCGTACCGGCCGACTGGGCCTACGACATGCTGCTGTTCTGTCAGCGCAATCCCAAGCCCTGCCCGGTGCTCGACGTCACGGACGCCGGCTCCCCTGTGACCGCCCTCGCCGAGGGCGCCGACCTGCGCACCGACCTGCCCCGCTACCGGGTGTGGCAGGACGGCGAGCTGGCCGAGGAGCCCACGGATGTGCGGGCCCACTGGCGGGACGACCTGGTGTCCTTCCTGATCGGGTGCAGTTTCACCTTCGAGTGGGCACTGAGCCGGGCCGGGGTGCCGATCCGCCATGTCGAGCAGGGCCGCAACGTGCCGATGTACGTGACCGGCCGGGAGTGCCGGGCCGCGGGCCGGCTGCGCGGGCCGATGGTGGTGTCCATGCGGCCGGTGCCGCCGGAGCATCTGCGGGCCGCGATCCGGGAGAGCAGCCTGCTGCCGGCCGTGCACGGCGGCCCGGTGCATTGCGGGGACCCGGCGGCGCTCGGCATAGCCGACCTCGGCCGGCCCGACTTCGGCGATCCGGTGACCGCCGACGAGGGCGACATCCCCGTCTTCTGGGCCTGCGGGGTGACTCCGCAGGCGGCGGTGATGGCCTCGCGGCCGCCCTTCGCCATCACCCACGCCCCGGGCCAGATGTTCCTGACCGATGCCCGCGACGAGCAGTACCGGCTGGTCGGCCTCGACTGACCGGCCCGCGGCAGACCCACGAGATACCGGAGAGACGACGACACCATGACCGCGATCGATCTGAACGCCGACCTCGGCGAGGGCTTCGGCCGCTGGCGGCTGACCGACGACGAACAGCTGCTGACCGTCGTCACCAGCGCCAATGTGGCCTGCGGTTTCCATGCCGGGGACGCGGCCACCATGCGCCGGGTGTGCGAGCTGGCCGCCGCGCGCGGGGTCGCGATCGGCGCCCAGGTCTCCTACCGGGACCTCGCCGGGTTCGGGCGGCGCGCGATGGACGTGCCGCCCGCCGAGCTGGCGGCGGAGGTGGCCTACCAGATCGGGGCGCTGGAGGTCTTCGCGCGCGCGGCCGGCGCACGCGTGGCGTACGTCAAGCCGCACGGCGCGCTCTACAACCGGGTCGTGCACGACCCGGAGCAGGCCCGCGCGGTGGTCGACGGCGTGCTGCTCGCGGACCCGTCGCTGCCGGTGCTGGGCCTGCCCGGCTCGCGACTGCTGGAGCTGGCCGGCGCGGCGGGGCTGCGGGTCGTCACGGAGGCGTTCGCCGACCGCGCGTACACCGAGGAGGGCACTCTGGTGCCGCGCGGCCGGGACGGCGCCGTGGTGACCGACCCGGTGGCGGTGGTGGAGCGCTCGGTGGATCTCGCACGCTCCGGCACGGTCACCGCGCACTCCGGCGCGCGGATCCAGGTGCGCGCCCGCTCGCTGTGCCTGCACGGCGACACTCCCGGGGCGGTGGACCTCGCACGCCGGGTGCGCGAACAGCTGACGGCGGCGGGCGTACGGGTGGAGGCCTTCGCATGAAAGCGCTTCCCGTGGGTGATGACGCGCTGCTGGTCGAGGTGGGCTCGGGCACGGAGGCGCAGGCCCTGCACGCGGAGCTGCTGCGGCGCCGCGCGGAGGGCTCGCTGGTGGTGCGGGAGCTCGTCCCCGCGGCACGGACGGTCCTGCTCGACGGCCTGGCCGACGCGGACCGCTGGGCGTCCGAGCTGACCTCGTCGGCCGTACCGCCCGCTCCCCCGCCCGCGCGCGAGCTGATCGAACTGCCGGTGCGCTACGACGGCCCGGACCTCGCGGAGGTCGCCGCGCACTGGGACGTCCCCGAGCGGGAGGTCGCCCGGATCCACGCGGGCACCGAGTTCACGGTCGCCTTCTGCGGCTTCGCCCCCGGGTTCGGCTATCTCACCGGCCTTCCGGCCCGCTACGACGTCCCGCGCCGGGCCACCCCGCGTACGGCCGTCCCCGCCGGCGCGGTCGCCCTGGCGGGGCCGTACACGGGCGTGTACCCGCGCTCCTCGCCGGGCGGCTGGCAGCTGATCGGCAGCACGGACGCGGTGCTGTGGGACCACGCGCGTGTGCCGGCCGCGCTGCTGGCTCCGGGGGTGCGCGTGCGCTTCGTACCGGTGGAGGACGCGTGAGCGGGGCAGGGACGCCGGGTGCCGCCGGCCGGCGCCGCGCGGCGGGGGAGGGCGCATGAGCGACCGTGCGCTCGTCGTGGTCCGTGCCGGGGCGCTGACCACCGTGCAGGACCGGGGGCGGCCGGGGTACGCGCATCTCGGCGTGGCGCGCTCGGGGGCGCTCGATCCGCCCGCGGCGGCGCTCGTCAACCGGCTGGTGGGCAACGGTCCGGACGCCGCCGTGCTGGAGACGACGGTCAACGGCTGTGCGCTGCGGCCGCGTTCGACGGTGACCGTGGCGGTGGGCGGCGCGCCCTGTCCGGTGACGGTGGACGGCCGTCCGGCCGCGTGGGGCGCCCCGGTCGTGGTGCCGGCCGGCGCGCTGCTGGAGGTGGGCACGGCCGTGGCCGGCGTCCGCGCCTACGTGGGTGTCGCCGGCGGTGTCGCGGTGGAGCCGGTGCTGGGCAGCCGTGCCACGGACCTGCTGTCGGGCCTCGGCCCGGCCCCGCTCACGGACGGCGCGGTGCTGCCGCTCGGTCCCCCGGCCGGTCCGCCCGGGCGGGTGGACGGCGCCCCGCAGCCGGGTCCGTCGGCCGAGCTGGTGCTCCGGGTGACACCGGGTCCCCGGGCGGACTGGTTCACGCCCGGGGCGCTGCGGGATCTCACCACGCGCGCGTACCGGGTCTCCCCGGCGAGCAACCGGATCGGGCTGCGTACCGAGGGCCCGGCGCTGGAGCGCGCCGGGCCCGGGGAACTCGCCAGCGAGGGCATGGTCCTGGGCGCGGTCCAGGTACCGCCGGACGGCCGGCCGGTGGTCTTCCTCGCCGACCACCCGACCACCGGGGGCTACCCGGTGATCGCGGTGGTCCGCGCCGCGGACCTCCCGGCGGCCGCGCAGGCGGTGCCGGGAACCGCGGTGCGGTTCATCCCGGTACGGCGCCGCTGAACGCCTGGTCCGTCACCGGTACCGCGTGTTCCGTCACCGGAACCGCGCCGCTGAGCCCCCGTCCCTCCGCCGCGCCCTCCGGGGAACCGACGGCGCGGCTCCCTCCCCCACCGCGCCGCTGAACCCCCACACCGTCACCCGCGCCCTCCCCGAGGGCCGCCAACGCGGCCGAGACCTCCGCTGCGGCGCCGAGGTCGAGGCGGGCGTCGGTGCCCCGGGCCCGGTGGTGCACTTCGTCGGCGGCCAGGCGCAGCAGTTGCGGGAGCAGGTCGGTGCAGCGCCGGGCCACCCAGCCGGTGCCGGCGGTGGCCAGCCACCACAGGTTCGCCGCCCGGGTCGGCGCCGGTGAGTCGGGTTCGGGCGACGGCGGGGCGCCACAGGCCAGGCCCGCCTCCACCAGCAGCGCGTGGCAGCGGACGGCGAGCCGACGGTGCCCGCGTTCGCCCGGGTGGAGCCGGTCCGCGCTCCACAGGGACCGGTCGGTGATCCAGTCGCCCTCGGCCGCGTGCAGGTGGACGGCGCCGTACCGGTCGGACAGTGCGTGCACGACCGAGTTGACGGCACGTTGCCGACGGGCCAGCGGGCGGGCCAGGGCGCTCGGCAGGCCCAGCATCGCGCCCGGGTCGGGGAGGCAGGCGGTGAGCAGGGTCGCGCCGTGCCGGGTGCAGGACGCGTAGACGTGGTCGAGGTGGGCGGCCACCGCGCGGATGTCGAAGGTGCTGCGCAGCGTGTCGTTGACGCCGACGATCACGGACACCAGGTCGGGGCGCAGCTCCAGGGCGGCCGGGGTCTGCCGTTCGCGCACGTCGTGGGTCCGGGCGCCGCTGACCGCGAGGTTGGTGAACTCCGCGCCCTCGCCCAGGGAGGCCGCCAGCAGCGCGGCCCAGCCGCGCAGGCCGCCCCCGGCCGGGTCGCCCACGCCCTCGGTCAGCGAGTCTCCGAGGGCGACGAACCGGACGGGGCTCATGCCACGCCCTCCGGGACGGCACCGGGCCTGCGGTCGGTCACCGGGGCGTCGTGTGCGGCGAGGAACGCCTCCACCGCCGTACCCCAGCCGAAGCACTCGGCACGCGCGCGTGCGGCGTCCCGTCGCTCCCGCTCGCGGCGCTCCAGCAGGAGTTGCACGGCGTCCGCGAAGGCCTCGCCATGGTCGGCCGCGGTGGCGCCGGCGGAGCCGATGACTTCTGGCAGTGCGGAGGAAGCGCTGGCCACCACGGGGGTGCCGCAGGCCATGGCCTCCAGGGCGGCGAGCCCGAAGGTCTCGGCGGGCCCGGGCGCGAGGCAGACGTCGGCGGACGCCTGGAGCGCGCCCAGGGCGTTCCGGTCCGAGACATGGCCGAGGAACGTCACCGGCAGCCCGCGCTCCCGCGCGCGGTGTTCCAGCCGGGCGCGCAGCGGCCCGTCCCCGGCCACCACGAGCACCGCCTGCCGCCCGCGCCGCACCAGCGCCTCCAGGGCGTCGAGGGCCGTGCCGGGCCGCTTCTCCACGGACAGCCGGGAGCACAGCACGAGCAGTGCCTGCTCCGGGCGCGCGTGCCGGGCGCGCACGCCGGGGTCGCGCAGCCCGGGGTGGCGTTCCATCAGGTCGACGCCCAGGGGGGCGCGTACGACGTTGCGCGCGCCGATGCGGACGAACTCGCGCTCGGCGAACTCCGTGGTGCACACCACCCGGGAGTAGACGTGCGCGGTGCGGGTGTTGAGGGCGTCGGCGGCCCGGCGGGAGAGGTTCTCGGGCAGTCCCCAGGTGCGCAGCACGCCGTCGGCGGTCTCGTGCGAGACCATCACGGCGGGCACGCGCGCGCGGCGGGCCCAGCGGCCGGTCCAGCGCAGGGTGGTCCGGTCGGAGACCTCCAGCCGGTCCGGGGCCAGCTCCTCCAGGAGCGCGGCCACCCGCCGCCGGTCGGTCAGCACGCGGTAGCCGCCGGTGCCGGGGAGCAGCGGGCCGGGCAGGGTGATGACCCGGCCCTGCTCGGTGTCGCGGTCGGTGTGCCGTTCGCCGGGCACGATCAGCACCGGTTCGTGGCCGGCGGCCCGGAATCCCCGGCCCAGTTCGCGCAGGGCGGTGCGCAGGCCGCCCGAGGCGGGGGCGACGAAGTTGGCGAGCCGGACGATGCGCAGGGACTGGCCGGTCATGCCGCCACCACCGTCTTCCGGGCCGCGAGGACCTCGTCGTAGTGGGCGATCAGCTGGTCGCCGACCGCGGCCCAGGTGCGCCCTTCGACCATGGCCCGCGCGGCGGCGCCGTACTCCGCCCGGCGGGCCGGGGCCGCGGCCAGTTCCCGTACGGCCTCCCGGACCGCGTCGGCGTCCCGTGGCGGGACGAGCAGGCCGGTGCGGCCGTGGGCGACCAGGTCGAGCGGGCCGCCGGCGGCGGGCGCGACGACCGGGACGCCGCTGGCCATGGCCTCCTGCACGGTCTGGCAGAAGGTCTCGAAGGGGCCGGTGTGCACGAACAGGTCCAGCGAGGCGAAGATCCGGGCGAGGTCGGCGCCGGTGCGGCGGCCGAGGAAGACGGCGCCCGGCAGCGCCTCGGTCAGCTGGGGGTGGCTGGGTCCGTCGCCGACGACCACGACGCGGACGCCGTCCAGTGCGCACACGCCGGCGAGCAGTTCGACGTGCTTCTCGGGGGCGAGCCGGCCGACGTAGCCGACGATCAGTTCGCCGCCCGGGGCGAGTTCGCGGCGCAGCGCCCTGTCACGGAGATCTGGCCGGAAACGTATGGTGTCGACCCCGCGCGGCCACAGCCGTACCCGTGGCACTCCGTGCGTCTCCAGATCGTGCCGGGCGGCGCTGGAGGGGGCCAGGGTGCGGTCGGCCGCGGAGTGCACGGAACGGATCCGCCGCCAGGCGGCCGCCTCGCCGGCGCCCATGTAGGTGCGGGCGTATCCGGCGAGGTCGGTCTGGTAGACGGCGACGGCGGGCACGCCGAGCCGGGCGGCGGCGGCCATCCCGCGGACGCCGAGGACGAAGGGACTGGCCAGGTGGACGACGTCGGGCCGGTGGTCGAGCAGGGCCACGGCGAGACGTCGGCTGGGGAGGGCGACGCGCACCTGGGGGTAGCCGGGGAGGGGGAGGGAGGGCACGCGGACGACCGGGCAGGGGGCGTCGGTGTCCGGCGGGCTGCCGGGCGCGGGGGCGGGTGCGACGACGAGCGGGGAGTGACCGCGATCTACGAGGTGCCGGGCGGTCTGGAGCGCGCAGTGGGCCACGCCGTTCACATCGGGGGGAAAGGATTCGGTCACGATGACGACACGCATAGGGGTGTTGTCGCCGTGCCGGACGTTGCCGCGCCGACTTCGATCTTTCCGCCCGGGGAACGTCCCATGAGCGTTGGGCTGCCACCCGAGCGGGTCAGACGGCCGTCATGACCGCCTGACCCGCGGGTCATCCCGTGTTCACCTGCCGGGCGGTCGTCGGCCCGGCCGGCTGTGCGCAGAGGTCAGCCGGCAGCGGTGTCGGGGCCGATGCGGCTGCGCACCGCCGTCTGTACCTCGTCCTCCTCGGCCGGGTCGGCGGCCAGCCGGCGGAGCCGTTCCACGACACGGGTGTCACCGGTCTCGGCGTGCCGGGCGGCGAGTTCGCGGGTGGTCTCCTCGCAGTCCCACAGGCATTCGACGGCGAAGCCCGCGGCGAAGGAGGGGTCGGTCGCGGCCAGGGCGCGGGCGGCACGGCCGCGGAGGTGCGAGGAGGCCGTCTCGCGGTAGATGTGGCGCAGCACGGGGGCCGCGCAGGCGATGCCGAGACGGCCGGTGCCGTCGACGAGGGTCCACAGGGTGGGGGCGTCGGGGCCCTCGCCGCGCACGGCCTCGCGGAGGGCGCCGAGGACGAGGTCGCTGTCGCGGGTGCCGCCGCGGCAGGCGAGCACGCGTCCGGCGGCGGCGCCGAGCGCGTCGGGGCGCTGGGCCCAGCCGCGCGCGCGGTCGACGGCGGCGACACTGCGCATCCGTTCGAAGGCGTCGACGGCGGCCTCCACGACGAGCGACGAGCCGTCGGTCACCGCGGCCTCGATCAGATCGAGGGCGGCGGGGTCGTTGCCGTCGGCGAGGTAGCGCAGTGCGGTGCAGCGGGCTCCGTCGCCGCCGTCCCGGGCGGCCTGGAGGATCTCGGTCCGGTCCTCCGGGCCGACGACGGCGGCCAGGCAGCGGGCGGCGGGGACATGGAGCGCGGCGCCGCGGTCGATGCCCTGCTGGGCCCACTCGAAGACGGCGCGCACACTCCATCCCGGGCGCGGTCCGGTGGGCCGCATCTGCCGCTGCCAGCGGTCGAAGCAGCCGGTCTCCTGGGCGGCACGCACACGCGTGGCGATCGATTCGCGCGGATCGTCGGCCCACAGCCGCCAGGGGCGCGGCTCGAAGGCGTCCCGGACGACGGCGGCCAGCTCGGCCTCGCCCTCGGGGTCGGTGGTGAAGCGGGCCAGCACCGGGGCGGCGAGGGCGCGCAGGCCCGCGTCGTCGTCGCGCAGGGCCAGCTCGTCCAGGGCCCAGGCCCAGTTGGCGCCCGTGGCGGCGTAGCGCCGCAGCAGTGCGAGCGCGTCCCGCCGGCCGTAGGAGGCGAGGTGCCCGAGGACGGCCAGGGCGAGGCCGGTGCGGGACTCGTCGGTGTCGAGGATGTCCTCGGGACCGAAGAGGTGCGCCTCGATCTCGTCCAGCTCGCCGTTCAGGTCGAGGTAGAGCCGGGCGTAGTACAGGGAGCGGTTCTCCACCTGCCAGTCGTGGCGGGGATCGCGCAGCACGCAGTGGTTCAGGGCGGCAAGCGCTTCCGCGCGGGGGGCGGTGAGTGCGTGCAGTGTGCCGTCGCCGCGGCCCCGCTGGAGCAGGCCGAGCAGCGTACCGCTGGGCGCTATGACCGGATCGAACATGGGAAACAGCCTCACATCAAGCGTCGACGCAACCGGGGAACACGCACTTACCTGGCCGCGTGACACAACGTCGGAGCGCCCGCCGTCTCTTGCTTGCTGTAGACCATCTCTCTCTGCCTCTCGTCGGTGGCCCATGCGGACCGCATCACGGCCCGCGCGGTGCGGCAACACTTGCCCAGCCATCGCGTCCGTGAATCACGACGTCATGATGACCCGCGGTGTGTGCTGCCGCGACCGTATTTCCGGCGGCCCTTTACCGCCTCCCCCGTTTTCAGTGTCGTACCTGGTCAGGACGTTCTTGTCAGTGGACGCCGAACAACTCCAGAAGCTCCTTCTTGCCGAACATCCGGGCCGTGTCGACGGCTGACGGCGTGCCCGCGGAAGGATCGGCTCCGCCCTCCAGGAGGGCCTTGATGACCTCCGTCTCGCCCTTGAAGACCGCTCCCGCGAGGGGAGTCTGGCCCCGGTCGTTGACGTGGTCCGCCGCGCCGCCCCGGGCGAGCAGGGCACGCACGGTGTCCGCGTGTCCGTGGTAGGCGGCGAGCATCACCAGGGAGTCGCCGCGGTCGTTGGTGAGGTTGGCCGGAACGCCCGCGTCGACGTACGCCACGAGCGCCTCGGTCTGCCCCTGCCGGGCCAGATCGAAGATCTTGGTCGCCAGCTCCACGACCTCGGGGTCGGGGGCTTCACTCATCGGCCGGACCGCCTCTCCTGCGCACGTCGGTACTTCGGGAACCTCTGGAGCGTACGGCAGCGAGTTGAACGCGGCCGTACGAGTGAATCGTCAGCGTACTGGCTGTCGCGGCACATGACCCGTTGTGCCCGAGGTAAAGATCAGCAACACCTCCGCCGGAGTCAACAGTCCTGGTCAAACGGGCAGGAACAGCTCGACCAAGTGGGGGAAATCTGCCGTATTTCACTCATTTGCACCTTTTATCGTATGGATACATCCTGTGATCCTGGAAGAACTCATGGTGACTGTCCCCCCTCGACACCAGGAGGCCCCAAATGATCCTCTCCATGTCCGGCGTGGTCCTGCTCGGCATCATCGTCTTCCTGTTCTTCCGCAAGGACGGGCTCAAGGGCTCGCACGCAGCGGTCTCGGCCCTGTTCGGCTTCTATCTCTCCAGCACGGCCATCGCCCCGAGCATCAAGGCAGGCGGCGAGAGCCTGGCGAGCCTGCTCGGCGGCATCAAGTTCTGACCCAGCCCGTCCCGCCCGCACACACCGTCAGGAGACAGCAGTGGCCCGGCGCCCTCTCCCCCGCATCCTGAGCAAAGACAGCGCCCAGATCGCCCGGACGCAGCTCGCCCGGAGCCGGGAGCTGGCCCGGACGGCGGCCGACAGTGCCACCGACGTCCTCCACCCGCTGATCACCGTCACGCGCGGGTTGCGCCGGCTGGCCTCGGCCGGGCGGCGCAAGTGGGCGGACACCCCCAAGGACAAGCGCGGACCACTGCTGTTCCTGGTGGCCGCCCTGATCCTGGTCGTGGCGCTGGTGCCGTACGGGCCGCTGCTCGCCGTCATCACCGTGATGGCGGCAGCGGCCTGGCAGGGGCGCGACCGCACCCCGCCGGCGCCCGAGGGCCCCGACGACTCCCAGACCGAGCGGCTCCAGGCGCTCTACGAGGCCCTGGTGCCGTACTTCTCCAGCCCCGAGGACCCGGCACCGCTGTACGCGCACGGCGGGGAATGGGAGAAGGCCTTCAGCACGCACGAGTTCGACGACGCCGGGCGCGTCGGCCACCTCGTGATCCGCTACCCCGCCTACTTCCCGGACGGCGAACCCCCGGCCCGCGCGCGGATCGAGCAGCTGCTCACCGCCAAGGCCGGGCGGGGCCGCGAGTACCACTTCGCGTGGGACGAGGCGGGCAACCAGCTCACGGTCACCGCGCTCGCCCCGCTGCCCACCGACATCGTCGCCCAGCGCTTCGTGACCGCGCCGGGCGAGACCGTCCTCGGCTTCACCGACCACAGCGAGGTGCAGCGCACGCTCCCCCTCGCCTACGGAGAGGAGCAGGTCGACGTCCCGCCGGTGGTGTGGCGCACCGGCATCCGCTCCACCGAGCCGCACCTGCTGGCCATGGGCCACCCGGGCAGCGGCACCTCGACACTGCTGCGCTCGGTGGCGCTCCAGGCGCTTCAGTACGGCGACATCCTGATCGTCGACGGCGGCGGCACCGGCGAGTACGCCTGCCTGACCGGCCGGGACGGCGTGCTGGGCGTCGAGTGCGCCCTGCCCGGCGCGCTGGCCAGCCTGGAATGGGCCGCACAGGAGACGGAACGGCGGCTCATCGCGATCAATCTGGCACGGCAGGTGGGCGACCCGCCCCCGGCGGACACCCGACGCCCGCTGTGGATCCTGCTGGACCGCCCGAGCGTCTTCGCGCATCTCGCGGCGGCGGACGGCCGCAAGGACCCGCAGGCACTGCTCCAGGTGCCGCTGCGGCACGGCCGCGCGGCGAACGTGACCGTGGTGGTCGCCGAGCAGTTCGACAGCGCGGAGGCCTTGAGCGACGCGGTACGGCAGCACACGCGCGCGCGTGTCGTGCTCGGGCCCGCGACGCCGCAGCAGGTGGAAGCGGTGCTGGGCATGCCGCCGCACACGACACCGGTGGTGCACGTCCCGCCGGGGCGCGGCTACGCCCGGCTGGGCACCGGCCCGGTGCACCGGTTGCAGGTGCCGCGCACCCCCGATCCGTACGACGACGCCACGAGCGACGCCGACCGGCAGGCGGTGCTGGAGTTGCTGCCGGGGCGGACGATGCCCGCGGACGCCGAGCAGGCCGAGCCCGTCGAGGCGGCGGAGCCGGCCGAGGGGGTGTCGCTGGTGAAGCCCGCGGTGGCGGCGGAGGCCGTGGGGGCCGAGACGGCGTAGGACGCCCGGCGCCCCGCACCGCTCACGCCACGAACGTCCGCGGCGCCTCCGTCATCCCCGTCGCGCCCGTCCTGACCAGGTGGGCCGCGGCGGCGAGTCGTACCGCGGCCTCCTGCGCCACCGCTCCCCCCACCGTGAACGGAAGGCGCACATACCCCTCGAAGGCGCCGTCCACGCCGAAGCGGGGGCCGGAGGGCACCCGGACACCGACCCGCTCCCCCGCCTCGGCCAGCCGGGAACCGGACAGGCCGCCCGCCCGGACCCACAGGGTCAGGCCGCCCCGCGGCACCTCGAACTCCCAGTCGGGCAGCTCCCGGCGGACCGCCGCCACCAGGGCGTCCCGGTTCTCCCGGGCCTGGGCGCGGCGCAGCTCGACGGCCTGTGCCCAGCCCCCGGTGGAGAACAGCCAGTTGACGGCGAGCTGCTCCAGGACCGGGGTGCCCAGGTCGGCGTACGCGCGCGCGGCGACCAGGCTGCGGATGACGTCGGGCGCCGCCCGCACCCAGCCGATCCGCATGCCCGCCCAGAACGCCTTGCTGGCCGAGCCGACCGTGACGACCGTCGAGCCGGCCGGGTCGAAGGCGCAGACCGGGCGGGGCATGCCGGCCTGTCCCAGCTCCTCGTCCAGCCACAGCTCGGTCATCGTCTCGTCGGCGACCAGCACCGTCCCCGCCGAGCGGGCCGCGTCCACCAGCCGGCGCCGCTGGTCCTCGTCGGCGAGCGCCCCGGTGGGGTTGTGGAAGTCGGCGACCACATAGGCGATGCGCGGCGCGGCCTCGCGCAGCACCTGGCGCCAGCGGTCCACGTCCCAGCCCGACAGGCCCTCCGCCATCGCGACCGGGACCAGCCGGGCCCCCGCCTCGCGCATCAGCTGGAGGATGTTGGCGTACGACGGGGACTCCACGGCGATCCGCTCGCCGCGGCCGCCGAAGAGGTGGCAGATCGCGTCGATGGCCCCCATCGCGCCGGTGGTCACCATGATCTGCTCGGGCATGGTGGGGATCCCGCGCGCGGTGTAACGCTCGGCGATCATCTCGCGCAGGGCGGGCAGCCCGGCCGGATAGTCGCCGTGGGTGTGGGCGTAGGGCGGGAGTTCCTCCAGGGCGCCCTGGACGGCGCGGGTGAGCCAGGGTTCGGGGGCCGGGAGCGAGGCGCAGCCCAGGTCGATCATGGAACCCAGCGCCTCCGGAGGCAGGGGTTCCAGGCCGCGCGCCGGCAGCGGGTTGCCGGCCGGTACGGCGGTCCAGCTGCCCGCGCCGCGCCGTGACTCGAGGAAGCCCTCGCTGCGCAGGGCCTCGTAGGCGGCGGCGACCGTGGTGCGGCTGACGGAGAGGCCGAGGGCGAGTTCGCGTTCCGCGGGCAGCCGGGCGGCGACCGGGACACGCCCCTCCAGGACCAGCAGCCGGATGCCGTCGGCGAGGGCGCGGTAGGCGGGCGGGCGGCGGGTGCCGGGGCCGGCCGGGCGCTCCTGCTGGGAGGTGAGGAGCCGGGCCAGCTGCGCGGCCCCCACTGCTGAGGTCCACTGCGCCATGAGATCAGTCCACCTTCCCCGGATTGGCCATGGATCAAGGTTCTTCCCAAGCCACAGAGTGACATGCGTCAGTCCACCGCCACCACCCAGGGGGGTACGTCGTGTCCATTCCTAGCCGCCGTCTCGGGCGGCGGTTGAGCCAGCTGTACGCCGGGCTCGTCCTCTACGGCGCCAGTTCCGCCCTGCTGGTGCGGGCGGACCTCGGCATGGAGCCGTGGAACGTGCTGCACCAGGGGCTCGCCGAGCTGACCGGCCTCACCATCGGTGTGGTGTCGATCGTCGTCGGGGCCGCGGTGCTGCTGCTGTGGATCCCGCTGCGCCAGCGGCCCGGTCTGGGCACGGTCTCCAACGTCTTCGTCATCGGGCTCGCCATGGACGGCACGCTCGCGCTCGTCCCGGACGTCCGCTCCCTCGCCGTACGCGTCCTGCTGCTGCTCGCGGGGATCGTGCTGAACGGCGCGGCCACCGGCCTCTACATCGCGGCGCGCTTCGGGCCGGGTCCGCGGGACGGGCTGATGACGGGCCTGCACCGGCGCACCGGGCGCTCGCTCCGGCTGATCCGGACGGCGATCGAGGTGGCGGTGGTGGTCACCGGCTTCACGCTGGGCGGCACCGTCGGTGCGGGCACCGTGCTCTACGCCGTGTCGATCGGCCCGCTGGCCCAGCTGTTCCTGCGGGTCTTCGCCGTCCCGGCGGCACCGGGCGGCAGCACGGTGGTTGCCGCCGGGACACCGGAAGGGGCCATACTGCGGCCGTGACCCTCACGACACCGCCCCTGCGCCACCCGTACCTGGACCATCCCGGCCCGATCGCCTTCGCCCACCGGGGCGGGGCCGCCGACGGGATCGAGAACACCGTGGCGCAGTTCCGGCGCGCGGTGGAGCTGGGCTACCGGTACATCGAGACGGACGTGCACGCCACGGCGGACGGCCGGCTCGTCGCCTTCCACGACACGACCCTGGACCGGGTCACCGACGGGGCCGGCCGGATCGCCGAGCTGCCGTGGGAGGAGGTGCGCCGCGCGCGCGTGGGCGGCCGGGAACCGGTTCCGCTGTTCGAGGAGCTTCTGGAGACCTTCCCCGAGGTCCGCTGGAACGTCGACGTCAAGGCGGAGCCCGCGCTGCGGCCGCTGCTGGAGCTGATCGAGCGCACGGCCGCGTGGGACCGGGTCTGTGTGGGCTCCTTCTCGGAGGCGCGCGTGCTGCGCGCCCAGCGGCTGGCCGGGCCCCGGCTGGCCACGTCGTTCGGCACCCGCGGGGTGCTGAACCTGCGGCTGCGGTCCTGGGGGCTGCCGGCCGCGGTGCGCCGGTCGGCCGTCGCCGCGCAGGTTCCCGAGGCCCAGTCGGGCGTTCCCGTGGTCGACCACCGCTTCGTCCGCGCCGCCCACGCGCGCGGGCTCCAGGTACATGTGTGGACGGTCAACGAACCGGCGCGGATGCACCGGCTCCTGGATCTCGGGGTGGATGGCATCATGACCGATCACATCGACACGTTGCGCAAGGTCATGGAGGACCGCGGCGCCTGGGTCTGAGCCCCGGCCGCCACCGGCCGAGCCTTCGCAGTCCAGGGGAGAGCGAGGGCTCGGGTGAGCACCGACACCGTGCGGCCGGCGGCGGACGACACCGCGGGCCGCAGACGCGAGCAGCGCGGCTGGTACTTCTACGACTGGGCCTGCTCGGTCTACTCGACCAGCGTCCTGACCGTCTTCCTCGGCCCCTATCTGACCTCGGTCGCCGAGCACGCGGCGGACGCGGACGGCTATGTGCATCCGCTGGGCGTCCCGGTCCGCGCGGGCTCGTTCTTCGCCTACTCGGTCTCCCTCTCGGTGATCCTCGCCGTGGTGGTGATGCCGCTCGTGGGCAGCGCGGCCGACCGTACGGGCCGTAAGAAGCCGCTGCTCGCGGCCGCCGCGTACACCGGGGCCGCCGCCACCACCGGCATGTTCTTCCTCGACGGCCACCGCTATCTGCTCGGCGGTGTGCTGCTCGTCGTGGCCAACGCGGCGCAGTCCGTCGGGATGATGCTCTACAACTCCTACCTCCCGCAGATCGCCCCGCCCGAGGAGCGCGACGCGGTCTCCTCCCGGGGCTGGGCCTTCGGCTACGCGGCGGGGTCCTCGGTGCTCGTCGCCGACCTGGTGCTCTACTCGGCGCACGACTCCTTCGGCCTCGGCGAGACGGCCGCGGTCCGGATCTGCCTGGCCTCGGCCGGTCTGTGGTGGGGCGCCTTCACGGTCGTCCCGCTGCGCAGGCTGCGCGACCGGCACGCGCGCGTGGAGCGCTCGGCGACGGCGCCCGGGCTGCGTCAGCTGGCGGCCACGGCGCGGGACATGCGCCGGCATCCGCTGACCCTGGCCTTCCTGCTGGCGTACCTCGTCTACAACGACGGCATCCAGACGGTGATCTCCCAGGCCTCGATCTACGGCTCGCAGGAGCTGAGGCTCGGGCAGTCGACGCTCATCGTGGCGGTGCTGCTGGTGCAGGTGCTGGCCGTCGCCGGGGCGCTGGCGATGGGGCGGCTGTCCCGGACGTACGGCGCCCAGCGCACGATCCTGGGCTCGCTGGTGGCATGGACGGTCACGCTCGCGGCCGGCTACTTCCTGCCCGCGAAGGCACCGGTGTTCTTCTTCGTGCTGGCCGGCGGGATCGGCCTGGTGCTCGGCGGCAGCCAGGCGCTGTCCCGCTCGCTGTTCTCGCATCTGGTGCCGCCGGGCAAGGAGGCCGAGTACTTCTCGGCGTACGAGCTGAGCGACCGCGGGATGAGCTGGCTCGGGCCGCTGCTGTTCGGGGTGACCTACCAGCTGACCGGAAGCTATCGCTCCGCGATCGTCTCCCTGGTGGCGTTCTTCGCCATCGGCTTCGTGCTGCTCGCCAGGGTGCCGGTGCGGCAGGCGATCGCCGAGGCGGGCAACCCGGTTCCGGAAAAGATCTAGCGCCGATTTAGCGTTCAACCTAGTGCCGATTTAGCGTTCAACCCGAAAGGGCGGTAGTGTACGCCTTTGGCCTGCCAGGCGTACCGTTACTGCGCGTCAAAGATGCCGAAACGCTGGGTGACATCTGCTAGCAGATGTGACAAACCGGGCGCCGGTGGGTACGACATTTGTCAGCAAGGCTGCGGCTACGACGGCGACGCATGACCCGGAACGGGACACGGGACGGGAATCTTTACCGCCGACCGGACGTTGACCGGATGACGACGACAGCGACACCTGTCCTGTGGGCGACAAGCCCGGGAGGCACGATTCATGAGTGAGCGAGCTCTTCGCGGTACGCGCCTCGTGGTGACCAGCTACGAGACGGACCGCGGCATCGACCTGGCCCCGCGCCAGGCCGTGGAGTACGCATGTGAGAAGGGGCACCGGTTCGAGATGCCCTTCTCGGTCGAGGCGGAGATCCCGCCGGAGTGGGAGTGCAAGGTCTGCGGGGCCACGGCGCTCCTGGTTGACGGCGACGGCCCGGAAGAGAAGAAGGCCAAGCCCGCGCGTACCCACTGGGACATGCTGATGGAGCGGCGCACCCGTGAGGAGCTCGAAGAGGTCCTCGAGGAGCGCCTGGCGGTTCTGCGCTCGGGGGCGATGAACATCGCGGTTCACCCCCGCGACAGCCGCAAGTCGGCCTAGTCCTCCGGGACCGGGCGGGAGACTCAGCGCATACAAGAGACCGCGGGTGCCGTACGTCAATGGCGTACGGCACCCGCGGTTTCCGTGTGTCCGGAAGACCGGGGAGACCCCGGCGCGCCCTAAGGCCCTCAGCGGGTCAGCGGCGGCCGCCGCTCCCCCGGCTCCTCGGCGCGCTGCTCCCGGATGACCTCGCCCTGGACCACCTTGCCGTCGGGGCGGTGCATACGCGCCTGCTGGAAGGCGTCGCCCAGGCTGCCCGGGGCGGCGTTGCGCAGCCGCTTCTCCAGGGTGTTCTCCGCGTAGCGGCCGACGGCCCGCTGGACCGGCGGCAGCAGCAGGAGCAGACCGGCCGCGTCCGAGACCAGGCCCGGGATCATCAACAGCAGACCGCCGAGCATCATCAGCCCGTTGCCCCCGCCGCGCTCCGGGGAACCGCCCCGCTGGACCGCCTCACTGAGGCTCTGGAACGCACGGCGTCCCGCCCGCTTGATCACCACCGAGCCGGCCACGGCCCCGGCGACGAGCAGGAGGAACACGGCGAGGCCGCCCGCCAGGCCCGCGACCAGGGTCAGCAGCCAGATCTCCAGCACCAGCCACGCGGCGACTCCCAGCGGCAGATACCTGCGCAGCCGGGAGCGCCGGGGCCGGGCGGTGGTCGGAGAAGTGGTCGGTGCGCCAATCGTCATGCCCCCAGTGTGCCCGGGCGCGGCTCAGCGCGGGATAAGGGCTGATCAGCCGGGCGCTACTTGCCCTTGTTGCGAAGCTTGGCGACGCGGTCCTCGGCGCCCCAGGCGGTCACCCGCCACAGCGCCTCGACCACGATGTCCTTGCTCATCTTGGAGTCGCCCAGTTCCCGCTCGACGAAGGTGATCGGGACCTCGACCACATGGAAGCCGGCCTTGACCGCGCGGCGGGCCAGGTCCACCTGGAAGCAGTACCCCTGCGAGGCCACCTCGTCCAGGCCGAGCCCCTCCAGCGTCTCCCGGCGGAAGGCGCGGTAGCCGCCGGTGATGTCGCGCAGCGGCAGGTCCAGGGCGAGGCGGGAGTAGAGGCTGCCGCCGCGGGAGATGAGCTGGCGGGACTTGGGCCAGTTCACCGTCCGGCCGCCCGGCACCCAGCGCGAGCCCAGCACCAGGTCGGCGCCCTTGAGGGCGGTCAGCAGCCGGGGCAGCTCCTCGGGCTGGTGGGAGCCGTCGGCGTCCATCTCGATCAGCACGCCGTAGTCGCGCTCCAGGCCCCAGCGGAAGCCCGCGAGGTAGGCGGCGCCGAGGCCCTCCTTGCCCTTGCGGTGCATGACATGGACCTGCTCGTCCTCGGCCGCCAGTTCGTCGGCGAGCTTGCCGGTGCCGTCAGGGCTGTTGTCGTCCGCCACCAGGACGTGCACCTCGGGAACGGCCTTGCGCACTCGGCCGACGATGCGCTTGATGTTCTCCGCCTCGTTGTAGGTCGGAATGATCACCAAGGCCGTGCCGAGCGGGCCGAACTGCCTCCCCTGGGCTGTGGCCGCGAGGGTCCCGTCGCCGTCGTTCACTGCTGCCCCTTCTGGTCGTACGCAGGCGTCCACCATAGTGGCCGCTGCCTGGGAAGAGGTGACAGCGCCTTCGTATGGGGGTGTCGTTTCCACAAGAGTGGGGTAAGAATGCGCCTTTCCGCATCGGCTGCCGCGCGGATGGGGGGCCTGGCACCCTTCGGGCCGACCTGGGACCCGCTGGCTGCGGATCGACCGAGAGCCGTTGTCTACTGAGCGCCGGGCCCCACCCGGGTCACACCCAGCCGACCACCGGAACGTTCCCTCGCCTGCGCGAGCGCTGAGCCTGGCTCCCAGTGGCGGTGCCCCGTGCGGCACACCGCCCCTGACCCAGCGGCGCTGCGGCGAGGCGCGCGAACGTTCCCCGGTCGGGCGTCCAGTGGTGGACTCGAACGAACCTACCGGCCGTCGGCCGCCGACTGTCAACACCTCTGTGACCTGCGAAAACGCCGGAATGGCCGCCGTAGGCCCGGAGGATGCGCAGGTGGGCGGCGGGGCCGGTGCGGCGGCCGGCCCGACCGCCGCACCGGCAGATCACTCGCCCGGCCGTACGAACACCGTCCGGCCGCCCACCACGGTGCGCAGGCAGACCGGAAGCTCCCGGCCCGGGGTGAGGTCGGGGAGGCCGGGGGTGCCGGAGCGCGGATCGGTGGACCAGCGGGCCACCCGGTCGTCGGGGGCCTGTACGACCAGTTCGCCGGAGCGCCAGACCGCGTAGTCCGCGGGTGCGCCCGGGACCAGGACGCCCGCGTCGTCCCGTCCGACGGCCCGCCAGCCGCCGCGCGTGTGGGCGGTGAACGCGGCGCGTACGGAGACGCGGTGCTCGGGCGTGCGGTGGAAGGCGGCGGCGCGGACCGTTCCCCAGGGGTCGAGCGGGGTGACGGGGCTGTCGGAGCCGAAGGCGAGCGGGACTCCGGAGCGGAGCAGCGCGGCGTAGGGGTTGAGGGTGCGGGCCCGCTCGGCGCCGAGCCGGCGGGCGTACATGCCGTCCTCGCCGCCCCACAGGGCGTCGAAGGCGGGCTGCACGGAGGCGATCAGGCCCAGTTCGGCGAAGCCGGCGATGGTGTCGGGGGTGAGCATCTCGGCGTGTTCCACGCGGTGCCGGGCGGCCCGGATCCGGGCGAGGCCGATCTTCTCGGCGGCGGCGCGCACACCGTCCACGACGGTGGTCACGGCGGCGTCGCCGATGGCGTGGAAGCCCGCCTGGAGGCCGGCCTCGGTGCAGGCGACGACATGGGCGGCGACCTCGTCGGCGTCCAGGTAGCCGGTGCCGGTGTGGCCGGCGTCGGCGTACGGCTCGTGCAGACAGGCGGTGTGCGAGCCGAGGGCGCCGTCGGCGAAGAGGTCGCCCGCGGCGCCCACGGCACCCAGTTCGCGGGCCTTGTCGACGTCTCGCTCGGCCCAGTAGCCCACCACGCGCGGGCCGGGGATCTCGGCGGCGAGCCGCAGCAGGGCGGTGAAGTCGTCCTCGGAGGAGATCTGCGGGCCGCCGCACTCGTGCACCGAGCCGATGCCGAGCGAGGCCGCGTGGGTCAGCGCGGCGCGCTGGGCCTCGGCGCGCTGGGCCGGGGTGATGGCGGCCAGGGCCGCCTCGCGGACGGTGTGGTGGGCGTCGGCGGTGAGCGGGGCGTCCTCGCGCGGGACGGCACCGGGGACCAGGTCCAGCAGGGCGGTGGTGACGACCGCCGAGTGCACGTCGATGCGGGACAGGTACAGCGGCCGGCCGCCGGTGGCCGCGTCGAGTTCCGCGCGGGTCGGCGGACGGCCGCCGGGCCAGCGGGCGGCGTCCCAGCCGTGGCCGAGCAGGACCCGGTCGCCGGGGCGGGCCGCGGCGAACGCGCGGACCAGGTCGAGGGCCGCCTCCAAGGAGGGCGCGGCGGACAGGTCGAGGCCGGTCAGGGCGAGGCCCGTGGCGGTGGTGTGCACATGGGCGTCGGTGAAGGCCGGGGTGACCAGGGCGCCGTCGAGGTCGATCACCTCGTCCACACCGTCGGCGAAGGCGTCCGCGGCGCCCTCGGAGCCGACCCAGGCGACATGCCCCGCCTCGACCACCATCGCCGTCGCGAAGGGATCGGCGGGACTGTGCACCTCGCCGCGGCGGAGAAGGACGGTGGCGGGGGGCTCGGCGGTGCGGTTGCTCATAGCCGACAGTTTCTCCTGTCGGGCGGCCTCGGCCGCACCTGGGGCGGCCTGCCTACGGCGGCCCCGGTCAGATCCGCGGCGGACGGGCCTCGTACGGGGTCGACAGGACGACCGTGGTGCGGGTGGAGACGCCCGCCAGGCTGCGCAGCCGGGCCAGCAGTTCCTCCAGCTCGTGCGGGGTGGCCACGCGCACCTTGAGGATGTAGTTCTCGTCCCCGGCGACGCTGTGGCAGGCCTCGATCTCGGGGACGCCGGCGAGCCGGTCCGCGATGTCGTCGGGGGCGCTGGGGTCGAACGGCTTCACCGAGATGAACGCGGTCAGCGGCAGCCCGACGGCCTCGGGATCGACCACCGCGGCATAGCCCCGGATGACACCCCGCTGTTCGAGCCGGCGCACCCGCTGGTGCACGGCCGACGTGGACAGGCCCGTGGCCTTGCCCAGGTCGGTGTAGCTCATCCGCCCGTCAGTGACGAGCAGCTGCACGATCTGACGGTCCAACTCCTCCATGGCGCAAAAACCTACCGTGCACGTGATCGCCTCGGGTAGCCGAGAGCCCGGGCCGGGGCCGGTTCGATACAAAAAGCACCGCACCTACCCCCGCGGGGCACCTTCGTGCGGCATGTGACGAACACCACATGACTCGAACGCGCTCCGTGATGTTCTCGTGATTACCGCCGATGGCGGACGGGAATTGCTTGCTGTGGTCGAGGCCGCAGCGCCTTCACGGCCCAGCCTTAGGGGGAGAATCCCATGCAGAGTGTCCACCGCCCTGGTCGATCCGCGTCCGGTCGGCAGCAGCCGGTGCTCGAGCCCGAGCCGGAGGGCGTCGAACCCGACGTTCCCGATGAGGAGTTCGACGCCTACGACACCTTCGAGATGTACCGGGTGATCTGCCCGGACTGCGCCCAGCCGATCGCGCTGCTGGCGGACGAGGAGGTCCTGCCGGAGCACGCGCTGTGCGCCTCGCCGTGGAACCCGTTCGGGCTCACGGTGTGCGCGGGTACGGGACGCGCGGCGACCGAGGCCCGTCCCGCGGACGAGTCCTTCGAGCCGCAGGAGCAGGACACCGCCCTGCTGCTGACGCTCCCCCAGGGTCTGGACTGGCGGACGCAGCCCTTCTCCCACGTCGGCGGCCCGGGCTCGCGCCCGATGCGCGTGCCGGCGATGCGCCGCCAGGCCGCCTGAGCCGGCGCGGTCCCCTGGTCCGTCCCGCACCACGGCGCGCGGAGTGCCGTGGTGCGGGAGGAGTGCGCGCCGACGGTACGTCCGCCAGGCCCGGGCGGCCGGGGCCGGGACGGGGTACACCTGGACGCACGCTCGATTCCCGGGCGCGGTGACCTGTACGGCCGTCGGCGCGTTGCCCTGGTATGACCACCCTGTACCCGGCGGCCGAGCGGCAGCGCCGCCTCTTCGTTCCCCGCCCTGCGGAATCGGTTCAGCCGCCTCCGCCGCCGGACCCGCCCATCTACCGCGACCTGCTGCGCATCTGGGCCGACCGGGGCCGCACCCTGCCGGGCCGCCATGACCCGGAGTGGGTCAGGCTGGCGGCGCCGACGGTGCGCAGCGGGCAGTTCAGCGACCCTCTGGTCCCGCCACATGGCGGGCGATGACCATCCGCTGGATCTGATTGGTGCCCTCCACGATCTGAAGGACCTTGGCCTCGCGCATATAGCGCTCGGCCGGGAAGTCGGCGGTGTAGCCGTACCCGCCGAGTATCTGCACGGCGTCGGTGGTGACCTTCATGGCCGTGTCGGTGCAGTGCAGCTTGGCCATGGCGGCCTGCTTGGCGAAGGGCTTGCCCGCGTCGCGCAGCCGGGCCGCGGCGAGGTAGAGCGCGCGGCCGGCCTCGATCTGGGTCGCCATGTCTGCGATCATGAAGCGCAGGCCCTGGAAGTCGGCGATGGGCCGGCCGAACTGGCGTCGCTGGGCCGCGTACCCGACCGCCTCGTCCAGCGCGGCCTGGGCCAGGCCGATCGCGCAGGCGGCGATGCCGAGCCGGCCGGAGTCCAGGGCGGACAGGGCGATGGCGAAGCCCTGGCCCTCCTCGCCGATGCGCCGGTCGTCAAAGACCCGGACGCCGTCGAAGTGGACCTGGGCGGTGGGTGAGCCCTTCATGCCCATCTTCTTCTCGGGCACCGCACCGCTCAGGCCGGGGGTGTCCCCGGGCACGAGGAAGGCGGTGATCCCGCGCGGGCCCTCTTCCCCGGTGCGGGCCATCACGGTGTAGAAGTCGGCGATGCCGCCGTGGGTGATCCAGGCCTTGGTGCCGTCGATCACCCAGCCGTCCCCGTCCCGGACCGCCTTGGTGCGCAGGGAGGCCGCGTCCGAGCCGGAGGACGGCTCGGAGAGGCAGTACGCGCCGAGCAGGCCGCCGCCGAGCATCGCGGGCAGGTGCTCGACCTGCTGCTGCTTGGTGCCGAAGGTGGCGAGCGCGTAGGAGGCGAGGGTGTGCACGCTGACGCCGAGGCCGACGGTGAGGCGGGCCGCGGCCAGCTCCTCCAGGACCTGGAGGTAGACCTCGTAGGGCTGGTCGCCGCCGCCGTACTCGGAGTCGTAGGGCAGGCCGAGCAGGCCGGACTCGGAGAGCAGGGTGAAGACCTCGCGCGGGAAGCGTCCCGCGTCCTCCTCCTCTGCGGCCTTCGGCGCTATCTCGCGCTGGGCGATGTCGCGGACGAGCGCGAGCAGATCCCGCGCCTCCTCCGTCGGCAGCTGACGCTCCACCGGCTGCGGTTCGCGGTCGGACATGGCGTCGGTCTCCTCCCTGTGTCGGGCACTGGCGGTCTGGCCCGTCGGGTGGGGGCGGCTCCGCCTCGCCGGTCGCGTGTGCCGAAGGCGCCTGCTCCCGGGTTACGGAAGCTGCTGACCAGCGGCTGTGCGCAGTGAGTATGCCCGATCAGCAACGTCCCGTCACCAGTTAACGACCGCTTACTCCAAGAATCCAGTGGTAACTTTTCGATCACCCTCGTCCCGGCGTGCCGGCTTCGGCGCCGGGCAGGACGGATCCAGTTCCTCGATGGCCCGCAGGGCTCCGCCGAGCGTCTTCACCAGCAGCTCGCGCATGGTGTCGCGGGACAGCTCGGGCCGGTCGATCCAGTCGAGGGCGGCGCCCTCCACGCTGCACAGCCAGGCGAGCAGGCCCATCCGGGCCAGCGGGGAGATGTCGCTGCGGCCGTAGGCACCGTGGGCGATGGTCTCGATGATCGCGTCACGCACGCCGTCCCGGATGGCGTGCACCTCGGCGTCGAAGCCGACGCCGCCGCTGACGATGGCGCGATAGGCGGCCTGGTTGTGTTCGGCGTACCGCAGATAGCTGTCGATGGTGCGGTGGACCCGGTCCACGGCGCGCATGTCCAGGCTGGTCGAGGCCAGGGTGACCAGTCCGGCGACGGAGTCCTCGATGATCGCCAGGTAGTAGCCGCGCTTGGACTGGAAGTAGTAGTAGATCAGCCCCTTGGCGACATGCGCCTGGCGGGCGATGTCGTCCATGGACAGCGCGTCGTAGGACGTGTCGGCGAACAGTTTCCGGCCGATGGCGATGAGTTCGGCGCGACGGGCTGCGGAGCGCGCGGTGCCGCGCACCGGCGGACGGACGGCGGCGGCTTGTTGACGCATATTCAATTTCGGCCCTGTTCCAGGCAGTTCGGCGGGACAGCCGCAGTATGTCAGAACATGAACCCGTCAGGATCGGGGTCGGAACAGGGCGCTTTCGGGGCGGCGGGTCAGAGCAGACCGAGCTGGGTCACGAGCATCGCGGTCACGGCGACGAGGACCCAGCCCAGAAGGTGCTCCATCAGCTTCGGGCCGTCGGTACGGGGGCCGCCGGTACGGACGCGGGTGGCGGTGGCCTGGTGTGCGGTCATGCTGGCTCTCGCAGAGGTAGGACGGGACGGACGTACAGGACGGGCCCCCCAACCCCTTTGTCCACCTTGCCACCCGCGACGGCGTGTGCGCTGATGAGCTTGGTCACAGGGTCAGCAGACGCCCACCGCGGCGAGCGCCGTGCGCTGGCGCGGGGTGGGCCGCGCCGGGAAGTAGAGGTAGCAGACCCCTCCGCTGCCGGAGACGACCTTGCCGGAGGCGTTGTACCGCTTGGTCCGCAGCCAGATGTTCTCGAACTCGCGGCGCGGATAGACCCGGCGCACCGCGTCGTCGCTCGGCGAGGCGGGGTCGTTGGCGATGACGTCGCCGTCCGCGGTGAAGCCGATCACGGTCATGAGGTGACCGGAGGTGCCGTAGCCGGCGCCGGTCAGCTCGGTCTTGAGGAAGGACTGGGACGTTATGGCCGGGATGCCGGCCGCGATCAGCGTCTCCAGGTCGGTGAGCGAGGCGAGCCGGGTGACCACGCCCTGGACCCCCTCGAAGGTGGCCGCGTAGGCGGCGTTGAACGGCCAGTTGCCGCAGCCCTGGTACTGGTGGTCGTAGGTGAAGCGGGCCGCGTGGTCGACCTGCGGGTCGGCGTAGGAGGGGTCGACCCAGGACAGTTGCGCGGGGGTGAGCCGGCCGCCCCAGTACTCGATGATCATCTGCGAGGAGGTGGGGCTGCACCAGGCCTCGCCGCCGTTGTCGTACTCCGGGTACTGGCCCTTGTGGATCTCCTGCGAGTAGCGCGGGACGACCAGTTCCCGGGCGAGGGCGGGGGTGGAGGCGGGGACGGTGAAGCGGTCGGGGATGTCGGAGCCCATGGCGCCGAGGCGCCAGACGGTCGGGGTGAGACGGGTGCCGGGCCGGCGATAGAGCGTGAGGCGCAGCCGGTACGAGGCCAGCCGCAGCCCGGTGCTCGCGTCGCCGATCGCGAAGGTGTCGGTCCAGACGGCGCTCTTGCCGTCGCCCTGACCGTCCACCGAGGTCCGCTTGATGTCCTGGTCGCCGGCCGCCCAGCGGCCCATGACGTACCAGGGGGTCGCGGTGCCGTCCGAGTAGGTGCCCTGGAGTTCGACCTGGAGCCAGGTGCCGTCGGGGGTGTGCGCGTTCCAGGAGGCGACGGCCTCGGTGGCGGGTGTGGTGAGCGTGTGGACCGGGCTGGTCCAGACGGCGTACTCCCAGGTGGCGGTGGTGCCGGTGTGCGGGTCGTGGTAGTCGGTACGGCCCGCGGCGGTGTCGATCGCGAGGCCGGGGCGGGAGCCGGGCACGGCCGTGGTGCCCTCGTGGGTGCCGGAGCGCCAGTCGGGATACGTGGTCCAGGCGTGGTAGTCGATCGGGCGGGCCTGCGGCACGCCGGGGTCGTCGGCGTCCGCGGTGTCGGGGCGCTGGGCGGCGGCCGCCGGGGGCGTGAGGCCGGCCATCGCGGCGGTGACGGCGACGGCGAGGACGGTTCGGCGGGACGGCTGCTGGGCTCTGCTCATGGACGCGGTTACCCCCAGGTCCGGGTCGGGGCTGGTGCGGTGCGCGGTGTGTGCGCCAACTATGGAGCAGCCGCGGGGTGCCTTCCAGCACTTCGGCGCGGGCAGCGGAATGAATATTGGTCTGGGCCGGTGGAGGGGGCGCGGGGAGCTGCCCCCCGGCGGCCCACGCGCCCGGCGTGGGGAGCTGTGCGGGCAGCCCCCCACGCGCCCGGCGGCGGGCGGCGCAGGTCAGACGAGATCCATGGCCGCGACCTCGTCGGGGCGGCCGTAGCTGACCGGGCCCTGGAAGCGGCGGCGGGCGGTGGCGAACCACCAGACCGTGGCCACGAGCAGGACGACGGCGAGCGCGATCGGCGCGTAGTTGAAGGAGTCGGCCGTGATCGGCGAGGCCTGCGGCAGCATGAACAGGACGCTGCTGACCAGGATCCAGACCACCGCCAGCCAGCCGATCGGCTTCCCCCAGCGCCCCAGGTGCCACGGCCCGGGCTGGAAGGCGTCACCGAGCCGGAGCCGCAGGAAGATCGGCACCGCGTAGGCGAGGAAGAGCCCGACCACGTTCACGCTGACGATCGCGGTGAAGGCCGTATGGGACCACCAGCCGGGGACGACGAGCGCGAGCGAGCAGGCCACGGCCAGCCAGACCGCCTTCACCGGGGTACGGGTGCGCTGCGAGACCGAGTGCCACCAGCGGGAGCCGGGCATGGCGCCGTCCCGGGAGAAGGCGAAGATCTGCCGGGTGTTGCTGGTGAGGTTGGCGAGGCCGCAGAAGAGCATCGCGCCGATGACGATAAGGAGCATGAGCTTGGCCGCGCCGAGGCCCAGGCCGTCGATGAGGATCTGGACCGGGGGTGCGCTCGTGCCGGCTTCCTTGGCGTAGTCGCCAATGCTGTAGACCAGTGCCAGCATCAGGATCAGTCCGGTGATCGCCGAATAGCCGATGGACCGGGTGATCCCCTTCGGTGCGTTGACCGTCGCCTGGACCGTTTCCTCGGACATGTGGAAGCTGCCGTCGAAGCCGGTGAAGGTCCAGCTGGTGACCAGCAGACCGAGCATGCCGCCGTAAAGCCCGCTCGTGAAGCCGGTGTTGTTCTCGAAATGCGTCACGAAGGACACGTGCTGATGCCGATCGGGCATCACTATGAGTGCGCCCACGATCACGACGAGTCCGATCAGCAGCCACCACACGGAAATACGGTTCAGGACGGCGACGAGCTGCACGGTGTAGGTGTTGGCGAGCCCCTGGACGATGATGATCACCGCCGTGAGCAGCACCGTCTGGTGCGCGGTCGGCTGGTAGGAGGGCCACTGGAGGCTGATGAAGGCCTGGATGAAGGTGGCGGCCGCATAGCCGGTGGCGGCGGTGCCGCCGATCTGGCCGACGAAGTTCAGCCAGCCCGTGAACCAGGACCAGGCGCCCTTGTGCCGTTTGGCGAGTTTACCGGCGGAGAAATACAGCGCACCGCTCGTCGGATAGGCGGAGGCGACTTCCGCCATGGCCGCACCGATGAGCAGCACCATGAGCGAAACGCCGATCCAGCCGAACACGAGAATACGCGGACCACCCGCGTTCATACCGAATCCGAAGGACGAGAAAATACCCGAGAGAATATTGATGATGGTGAAGGAGATCGCGAAGTTGTCGAACGCCTGGAAGCGCCGGGTGAGTTTTCGCGGATAACCCATCGCGTGCAGGGTCGCGTCATCGTCGAGCACGACCCGGTCCGCGCCCGCGCGGGGCGCCGATGTCCGTTCCGACACAGATCGGCCTTTCTGTGGAGGGGGGGCAGGGCGGGGAATAAGGGGGGCGAGCGGTGTCAGCCGGGGCCCGGGACGGGCAGGCCGCAGCCGCGCCGGGCCCGGGAGAGCTGCTCGGCGGGGTCGCCGAAGGCACTCCAGGGCATGCGCGAGGCGTAGGGCCCCATCGCCGTGAAGACCGCCCGCGCCTCGAACTCGCACTGGGCCATGACCAGCGCATGCGCGAGATAGGCCAGGTCGAGCACCGGGGTGAAGCGGTAATCGGCCACCGTGGGCAGCCAGTTGTGGTAGATCGCCAGCGCGGTGGAGCGCCACTGCGGCTGCTCCCAGACCCGGTCGGCGAGCAGCTGGGTCGGGTTGTAGCTCTCCACCAGGGCCACCAGGGGCAGCAGCCGCAGCGCGGAGTCACTGGGAGCCCGCTGGCTGAGGAAGGCGGCCACGTCCCAGGCCGCGTTGACCGAGCCGCCGTGGCGCGTGAAGAAGAACGACAGGAAGCGGTGGTGCGCCTCGCGGTGCCACGGGTCCAGGGACAGGATGTGCGCGAACAACCGCCAGGGGCCCGGTGGCGCGGTGAGCAGGCCGTGCGGGGCCGGCTCGCGCAGCCGGTGCAGCCGGGCCATGGCCAGCTTGGCGACCCACGGCGTGGGGTCCTCGGGTGCCGCCTCGGCGGCCCGGTCGCACGCGGTCAGCGCGATCCGTTCCAGGGCCTCGGCGCGCTGGTCACGGCCGTCGGCGGCCCGCAGGGCGCGTTGCACCGCGACCCGGGCCCACATGAGGGCCGCCTCCGGGCTCGGTTCCTCGGCCAGCCACCGCTCCACCAGGTCGGTGCCGGCCGCCTCGGAGGCGAGGACCAGCGAGCGGTGGGCCCGCAGCGCGAAGTCCGAACGCGTCTCGGCGAGAGCCTCGTACGCGTATCGATAACGTCCGGCGCGCACATCGACACAAACGCTCGCCAGGACCCGGTCGTCGGCCGCCGGATGCCACACATAGTGCCCTTCGAATAAGTCCGCGCCCATGTCCCCCCGCCTGTTCCCCGTACGACGCATCGCGGTTGCGCACGAGGCACCCTACTCAGCGCCGGGCGCACCCGGAACGCCGAATTCGACATATCGGTCAGAGGATTGGGGAAATGGTTATGCAGATGATTGACTGGCCGCCAGCCGATGGTTCAAACGTCGACTTTTGCGGGCTGCACACCCGGCGCACTGCCCGGCAGCGCGCGCTCTAGACTGTTTCCGGAAAACCTCTCACACGACCCGCACCGCATCACCCCCCGGGAATCACCATTCACCACCTCGCCGTCCAGCTGCGCGGACTGCCCCCGTCCCTGGGCCCGGTCCGGCTGATCGGCGTCGACGGGCACGCCGGCTCCGGAAAGTCCACCTTCGCCGGGCGGCTGGCCGCCGCCCTGGGCGGGGCGCCGGTGCTGCACCTGGACGACATCGCCAGCCATGAGCAGCTGTTCGCCTGGACCGACCGGCTCCGCACCCAGGTGATCGAGCCCCTCGCCCGTGGCGAGATCGCCCACTACACCCCCTACGACTGGCGCACCCGTGCGTTCGGCGCGCCGTGTCCGCTGCCCGCGGCGCCGGTGGTGCTGATCGAGGGCGTCGGCGCCGGCCGCCGCGCGCTGCGGCCGCACCTGGCGCAGCTGCTGTGGATGGAGCTGCCCGCGGAGCGGTCCTGGGCACGCGGCCGGCTGCGGGACGGGGCGGAGCAGCGGGAGTTCTGGGACGGCTGGGTCGCGGCGGAGCGCGCACACTTCGCCGCCGACCCCTCGCGACCCCACGCCGATCTTCTGGTGCTCCAGACACCGGAGGGGTATGAGGTGCTGCCGGGACCGAAGTAACCCCTGGGTCGGGCCAGAATATGACTCAGGGTGACGAGCCGTCCCGGATGTGGTGAAGCTGTGAAGACCCTTGTGAGGGAAGTTCTCCGAGTCCCTCAACTCGGCTTGACCGGGGGGCCGTACAGGACTTACGTTCTCAATGTGCGGCATTCGGAGCCGCCTCAGGACGCGAAGCCCCCGGTTGTTCCCCCGTGATCGGGGGCTTCGTTCTGCCCTCGGCGTCCTTTCCCGGCCGCCCGCGCCCCGCGCCGCTCACCCTCGGTCACCGGCGCCCGTGCGCCCCGTCTGCTCCCACCTTGTCAATCGGCCCCTGCGGCACACTTCGGCGCGCGGTGGCCGCGCGGGTACGATGCCCTCGGTGCGACCTTCGAGCAGCTGCCTCGCGCACTGCAACTCCGGTCCGCGGCAGGGCGGTTCGACCGCGGCGGCCGTCGGGCGACTGCCCGGTGGTGAACCACGGGGCACGGTCTGTGGGGGGACGTGATGGACTTCGGCACGCAGGGTCCCGAGGCTCCGGCCGAGCTCGCCTGGTTGCGCGGGGTGGACGCCTACACGATGGGCGCCTATCCGCAGGCCGAGGAGGAGTTCCGCGCCGCGGTGCGGATGGACCCGGGCATGGCGGACGCCTGGCTCGGGCTGCACGCGCTGCGGGTCGACACCACGACCGCGCTGCTCAGAATGTTCCGGCACCGGGACCGCTTCGGCGAGCAGCGCACCCGGCACCGCCGGGCGCTCAACTCCTGGTACTGGCTGGGCTGGTGGGTGCAGCCGGTGCTGGAGACCCCGCGTGATCTGCTGCTGGCGCACGCCTCGCACTGGCTGGACGGCCGGCACGTACCCGAGCTGGACCGGGCGCTCGCCGGGCTGCCCCCGGTCGACACCGACCCGCAGGTCCGGTTTCTGCACTCCTGCCGGGCCTATCTGGTCAAGGACTGGGAACAGCTGGTCCGGCACACCGACCCCTTGCTTGACGACGCCATGCTCGGCATCGAGGCCGGGCTGTTCGGCGGCATGGCCCGGGTCCGGCTGGAGATGTACGGCCAGGCCGAACCCCTCCTCGCGGCGGCGCTGATGCGGTGCCGCAGCGAACAGCCGCAGCGCAAGGAGCTGCGCTACTGGCTGGCGCGGGCGCACGAGGGCACCGGGCGCAGCGCCGCCGCGCTCCCCCTCTACCGCGCGGTGCACCGGGTGGACCCCGCCTTCATGGACACCTCGGCGCGGCTCGCCGCGATCGCCGAGGGCGACGGCTACGACGATCCGGCCGACCTCGCCGCCATCACGCTGACCGGCGCCGGCCAGGACACCGTGGACGGACCGGACTGCGGCTTCGATCCGCTCTTCGGCGCCGAGGGGCGTGATCTGCGGCTGCCCGAGCCGGAGCCGCCGACGGGCCCGCTGGCCTCGGTGACCGGCCCGGCGGTGCGGGCCAAGACCGGGGTCTCCACGTCGCCGATCCCGGCCGGGCCGACCGATCCCGGGTTACTCGAGGAGGCGCTCGCCGAGCTGGAGCGCATGGTCGGGCTCGAACCCGTCAAACGCCAGGTCAAGGCGTTGTCCGCACAGCTCAACATGGCCCGGCTGCGGGCCGGGCAGGGGCTGCCGGTGCAGCCGCCCAAGCGGCACTTCGTCTTCTCCGGTCCGTCGGGCACGGGGAAGACCACGGTGGCCCGCATCCTCGGCCGTGTCTTCTACGCGCTCGGGCTGCTCGGCGGCGACCATCTGGTGGAGGCGCAGCGGGCCGACCTGGTCGGCGAGTACCTCGGGCAGACCGCCGTGAAGGCGAACGAGCTGATCGACTCGGCGATCGGCGGAGTGCTGTTCGTGGACGAGGCGTACTCGCTGTCCAACTCCGGGTACGGCAAGGGGGACGCGTACGGCGACGAGGCCTTGCAGGTGCTGCTGAAGCGGGCCGAGGACAACCGCGACCATCTGGTGGTCATCCTCGCGGGCTATCCCGAGGGGATGGACCGGCTGCTCGCCGCGAACCCCGGGCTGTCGTCGCGGTTCACGACCCGGGTCGACTTCCCTTCCTACCGGCCGCAGGAACTCACCGAGATCGGGAAGGTGCTGGCCGGGGAGAACGGGGACCGGTGGGACGAGGAGGCGCTGGAGGAGCTGCGCTCCATCGCCGGGCACGTGGTCGAACAGGGGTGGATCGACGAGCTGGGCAACGGGCGGTTTCTGCGGACGCTCTACGAGAAGAGCTGTGCCTACCGGGACCTGCGGTTGTCCGCCTATACGGGGGTGCTGTCGCGGGACGATCTGGCGACCCTGCGGCTGCCCGATCTGATGCAGGCGTACGGGGAGGTGCTGTCGGGCCGGGGACCCCACGATCCCTCGGCCTTCTAGACACAGCTCCCCGCCGCCGTCCGTCCGCGCTAGGAGGCGAGCGCCTGCTCCGGTTCGCCGGTGGCCGCTTCCCGGGCCGGCAGCTCGCGGTGGGCCGGGTCCGTCACCTCGCCCACCAGCATCTCCAGGGCGTCCTCCAGGGCCACCAGCCCCAGCACCTTGCCGGTCGCGTCCGCCACCTGGGCCAGATGGGTCGCCGCCCGCCGCATCACGGTCAGCGCGTCGTCGAGCGGCAGCTCGGCCCGCAGGGTCGTCATCGGGCGCCAGACATGCTGGGGCACCGCACGCTCGGAGTCCTCCAGGTCGAGGACGTCCTTCACATGGACGTACCCCATGAAGGGACCCGTCTCGGTCGCGGCGACCGGGAACCGGGAGTAGCCGGTGCGGGCGGTCAGCTCCACGATCTGCCCCGGGGTGACCGACGGCCCCACCGTGACCAGCAACTCGCGGCGCAGCAGGACGTCCGTCACCGGGCGCGAGCCCAGCTCCAGCGCGTCCTCCAGGCGCTCCCGCTCCTCGGGGTCGAGCAGACCGGCCTGGCCGGAGTCCTCCAGCAGCCGGTTGAGCTGCTCGCTGGTGACGACGGCCTCGACCTCGTCCTTCGGCTCGACCCGGAACAGCCGCAGGATGCCCTGGGCGCAGGCGCCGAGGGTCACCGTGATCGGCCGGCACAGCCGGGCGAAGTAGACCAGCCCCGGGCTGAGCCAGAGGGCTGCCTTCTCGGGCGCCGCCATGGCGAGGTTCTTCGGCACCATCTCGCCGACGACCAGGTGGAAGAAGACCACCGCGGCCAGGGCGATGACATAGCCCAGCGGGTGGATCACGCCGTCCGGGAGGTGGACGGCCGAGAACACCGGCTCCAGCAGCCGCGCCACCGTCGGCTCGGCGACCGCGCCGAGCGTCAGGGAGCAGACGGTGATGCCGAACTGCGCGGCGGCCATCATCTGCGGCAGCCGCTCCAGGCCGTACAGCACCTGGCGGGCGCGGGCGGTGCCGAGCGGTTCGATCTGGCTGCGCCGGACCGAGACGAGCGCGAACTCGGCGCCGACGAAGAAGCCGTTGGCGAGCACGAGCAGCGCGGCGAAGAGCAGTTGGAGCAGGCTCATCGGGCCGCCTCCAGGACGTTCGCCACGGGGGCCGTCCTGACCAGGCGGACCCGCTCGGCGCGGTAGTGGCCGACCCGGCGGACCGAGAGCCGCCAGCCGGGCAGTTCGGCCTTGTCGCCGGGGGCCGGGATACGGCCGAGCAGATCGGCGACCAGGCCCGCGACGGTCTCGTACGGCCCCTCGGGCACGTCGAGTCCTATGCGCTGGAGGATGTCGACCCGGCAGCTGCCGTCCACGTCCCAGGCGGGCCTGCCGTCCTCGGGCGGGGCGGCGGCCAGCTCGGGGGCGTCCTGGCCGTCGTGCTCGTCGCGGACCTCGCCGACGAGTTCCTCGACGATGTCCTCCAGGGTGACGACGCCGGCCGTGCCGCCGTACTCGTCGACGATGACGGCGATGGGCTGCTCGCTGCGCAGCCGGGCGAGGAGCGGCTGGACGGGCAGGGTCTCGGGGACCAGGAGCGCCTTGCGGGCTATCCGGCTCACCGGGGTGCGCAGCCGGTCGGCCGCGGGGACCGCGAGCGCGTCCTTGAGGTGGGCCATGCCGACGATCTCGTCGATCTTCTCCCGGTAGACGGGGAAGCGGGACAGGCCGGTGGCGCGGGTGAGGTTGACGACGTCCTCGGCGGTGGCCGTGTCCTGGAGCGCGCTGACCTTCACGCGCGGGGTCATCACGTGCTGCGCGGTCAGCTCGCCCAGGGTCAGGGTGCGGACGAACAGGTCGGCCGTGTCCTGCTCCAGGGCGCCGGCCTGCGCGGAGTGCCGGGCCAGCGAGACGAGTTCGCCCGGGGTGCGGGCGGAGGCCAGTTCGTCGGCGGGTTCGACGCCGAGGGCGCGGACCAGCCGGTTGGCGACCGTGTTGAGCGCGGCGATCACGGGCCGGAAGAGCCGGGAGAAGTGGTGCTGCGGGCCGGCGACGAACCGCGCGACCTGGAGCGGCTTGGACACGGCCCAGTTCTTGGGGACCAGTTCGCCGATCACCATCTGGATGGCGGAGGCCAGCAGCATGCCGACGACCACGGCGATGCCGGAGGAGGCGCCCGCGGGCAGGCCGAGCGCGGCGAACGGGGCGTGCAGCAGACCGGCCAGGGCCGGCTCGGCGAGCATGCCGACGACCAGGGAGGTGATGGTGATGCCGAGCTGGGTGCCGGAGAGCTGGAAGGACAGCTCCCTGAGCGACTCGACGACCCGGCCGGCGCGTCGGTCGCCTTCGGCGGCGGCCTGCTCGGCGTCCGGGCGCTCGACGGTCACCAGACCGAACTCGGCGGCCACGAAGAAGCCGTTGGCCAGGATGAGCAGCAGGGCGGCTGCGAGGAGCAGCAGAGAGGTGGTCACGATGCCGCCGCCTTCCCGTCATGTCGGGTGGGGGCGGCGCAGGTACTACAGGACGATCCGTCCATCGCCGGAGGGGGTCACTCCTCGGGTAGCAGGAACCCCCGGGCACCGGAGGGCGCACAGGGGTGGAGGCGCAGCGAAAACGCCTCCGCCCCACAGATTAATCAAGACAGGGCCCACAAGGGCAGGGTGGGCGACCCGGAGTCAGCCCCGATCTTCCCCTACCCGGGCCGTCGAGCGGGCCTCGGTGAGCGCCCGGAGCGTGCCGGCGTCGGCGATGGCGCGCTGCTTGGCCAGGCCCGGCTGGATGCCGAGCGCGGCCAGGCTGGTGCCGTCGCTGAGGTCGAGGAACACCCAGGGATCGCCCGGACGGAGGTTCACCTGAAGGATCTCCGCCCACTCCAGCCGCCGCTCGCCGGCGATGTTCACAACGGTGACACCGGACTCCTCGGCGATCACCCGCACCCGGGAGATCCGCGCCAGCACCCAGAAGATGAGCGCCCCGGTGAGGACGAAACTGAGCCGCTCGCCCGGGCCGAGATGCTCCAGCAACAGGGCGACCCCGGAGATGGTCAGGAAGATCGCCAGGCCGGCGGTGAGCAGGATGGCGCGGGTGTGGCCCGGCCGGAAGGTGACGGGCAGCTCGGGAAGGTCGGACATCGGTGGCGTACCCCTTACAGGCGGCAGGCGTGGATGGCCGTGGTCAGGATGGCGCGGGCGCCGATGGCGTAGAGGTCGTCCATGATCCGCTGCGCCTCCTTGGCGGGGACCATGGCGCGGACCGCGACCCAGCCCTCGTTGTGCAGCGGGGAGACGGTCGGGGACTCCAGGCCGGGGGTGAGCGCGACGGCCTTCTCGAGCTGCTCGACGCGGCAGTCGTAGTCCATCATCACGTACGTCCGCGCGACCAGGACGCCCTGGAGGCGGCGCAGGAACTGCTGGACCTTGGGCTCCTCGCCGTCGGCGCCGGTGCGCCGGATGACGATCGCCTCGGACTTCATGATCGGCTCGCCGAAGACCTCCAGGCCCGCGTTGCGCAGGCTGGTGCCGGTCTCGACGACGTCCGCGATGACCTCGGCCACGCCCAGCTCGATCGCGGTCTCCACGGCGCCGTCGAGGTGGACGACGGAGGCGTCGATGCCGTGCTCCTCCAGGTGCCGGTCGACGATGCCCTCGTAGGAGGTGGCGACCGTCCTGCCCTTGAGGTCCTCGACGCCGTTCGCGGTGCCCGGCTTGGCGGCGAAGCGGAAGGTGGAGCGGGCGAAGCCGAGCGGGAGGATCTCCTCGGCGTCGGCGCCGGAGTCGATCAGCAGGTCGCGGCCGGTGATGCCGATGTCGAGCCGGCCGGAGGAGACGTAGATCGCGATGTCGCGGGGGCGGAGGTAGAAGAACTCGACCTCGTTCTCCGGGTCGACGATCCGCAGCTCCTTGGACTCGCGGCGCTGCTGGTAGCCGGCCTCATGCAGCATCTCCGCCGCAGGGCCGGACAGTGAACCCTTGTTGGGGACGGCGATGCGCAGCATGAGGTCGGCTTCCTTCGCGTTGGGAGTGGTGCGTGAGCTGGTGGGGTCGTATCAGAGGTGGGCGTAGACGTCGTCCAGGGAGATCCCGCGGGCGACCATCATCACCTGGACGTGGTACAGCAGCTGCGAGATCTCCTCGGCGGCCGCCTCCTTGCCCTCGTACTCGGCGGCCATCCAGACCTCGGCGGCCTCTTCGACGACCTTTTTGCCGATGGCATGGACTCCCTTGCCGACCAGCTCGGCGGTGCGGGAGGTGGCGGGATCGCCGTGGGCGGCCTTGTGCTGGAGCTCGGTGAAGAGCTCCTCGAACGTCTTCTTGGACATGGTGGTCCTTACCCTACGCGCTCCGGCCGGTGCCTCAGTGCCAGGGTTCGGATACTGAGCGGAGCGTGGCCGCGGTGGAGACCGCCGCGGTCACCGCCTCGTGGCCCTTGTCCTCGTTCGAGCCCTCGAGACCGGCCCGGTCCAGGGCCTGCTCCTCGGTGTCGCAGGTGAGCACGCCGAAGCCGACGGGGACGCCGGTCTCGATGGAGACCTGGGTGAGGCCCTGGGTGACGCCCTGGCAGACGTAGTCGAAGTGCGGGGTGCCGCCGCGGATGACGACACCGAGGGCGACCACCGCGTCGTAGCCGCGGCCGGCCAGCACCTTGGCCGCGACCGGCAGCTCGAAGCTGCCCGGGACCCGGATCAGGGTCGGCTCGTCGATCCCCAGCTCGTGCAGGGCGCGCAGGGCGCCGTTCACCAGGCCGTCCATCACCTTCTCGTGCCACTGCGCCGCGATGACGGCGACCCGCAGGTCGCTCGCGTTGCGTACGGACAGTTCCGGTGCACCCTTGCCGCTCACGTCTCTCCTCAGTGCTTTCTCGCGTTACTCGGTGTCGCAGGTGGCCGTCAGCGGCCGGCCGCGCCGGCCAGCGCGGCCGCGGTCTCCAGCCAGGGCAGGTCGTGCCCCATCCGGTCCCGCTTGGTGCGCAGGTAGCGCAGGTTGTGCTCGCCCGCCTGGATCGGCATCTGCTCGCGGCCGGTGACCCGCAGGCCGTGGCGGAGCAGCGCGTCGCTCTTGTCGGGGTTGTTGGTCAGCAGCCGGACGCTGCGCACGCCGAGGTCGGCGAGGATCTGCGCGCCGGCGCCGTAGTCGCGGGCGTCGGCGGGCAGGCCCAGCTCCAGGTTGGCGTCGAGGGTGTCATGGCCCTGTTCCTGGAGGGCGTAGGCGCGCAGCTTGGACAGCAGGCCGATGCCGCGTCCCTCGTGTCCGCGCAGGTAGACGACGACGCCCCGGCCCTCGGCCTGGATGCGCTGGAGGGCGGTGTCGAGCTGGGGGCCGCAGTCGCAGCGCAGGGAGCCGAAGACATCGCCGGTGAGGCATTCGGAGTGCACCCGGACCAGGACGTCCTCGCCGTCGCCGATCTCGCCGTGGACGAGGGCGACGTGCTCGACGCCGTCGAGGGTGGAGCGGTAGCCGTGGGCGGTGAAGGTGCCGTGCTCGGTGGGCAGGCGGGTCTCGGCCTCGTGGCGGACGGCGGGGACGGCGGGCTCGGCCGGAGCCGTGTGCTGCTGCCGTACGGGCCGCGGGGCCGGCTCCTGGCCGAGCGGGGCGGAGCCGTCCTGAAGGGAGCGGCGGTAGGCGATCAGGTCCTCGATGGAGATGATCGTCAGGCCGTGCTTGCGGGCGAACGGGACCAGCTCGGGCAGGCGCAGCATGGTGCCGTCCTCGCCGGCGATCTCCACGATGGCGCCGGCCGGGCGGAGTCCGGCGAGCCGGGCGAGGTCGACGGCGGCCTCGGTGTGGCCGTTGCGGACGAGGACGCCGCCGGGCCTGGCGCGCAGCGGGAAGACATGGCCGGGGCGGACGAAGTCGGACGGCTCGGCCGTGCCGCCGGCGAGCAGCTGGAGCGTGGTCGCGCGGTCGGAGGCGGAGATGCCGGTGGTCACGCCGTGCGCGGCGGAGGCGTCCACGGAGACGGTGAACGCGGTCTTCATGGACTCGGTGTTGTCCTCGACCATCTGCGGCAGCCGGAGCCGGTCCAGCTCCTCGGGCTCCATGGGCGCGCAGATGAGGCCACGGCACTCGCTCATCATGAACGCGACGATCTCGGGGGTCGCCTTCTCGGCGGCGATGACGAGGTCGCCCTCGTTCTCCCGGTCCTCGTCGTCCACCACGACCACCGGGCGGCCGGCGGCGATGTCGGCGATGGCCTGCTCGACCGGGTCGAGCGTGAGGTCCTCGGCGGGGGCGGTGAGGTCGTCGGTGCGGTACAGCAGCGGGGCCGTGGTCATGCCGGCGCTCCTTCCAGGACGGGCTGCGCGTCCCGGCGGGAGCGCAGCCACCAGTCGCGCATGCCCCACAGGACGAGTGCGCCGTAGATGACGTAGACGAAACCGGAGAAGGCGTAGCCGTTGGCGAAGTTGAGGGGGACGCCGACGAGGTCGACGAGCAGCCAGGCGATCCAGAACTCGACCATGGCCTTGGCCTGGGCGTACATGGCGACGATGGTGCCGACGAAGATGTACGCGTCCGGCCAGGGGTCCCAGGAGAGCTTCGGATAGGCGGTGAAGAGCAGGGCGACGGCGACCGTCCCGGCGGCGGCCGCGGCGACCATGGCGATCCGCTCGCGCCAGGTGGCGAAGCGGACGGTGATCCGGCCGTCCTCGGCGCCGCCCTTGCCGCGCTGCCACTGCCAGAAGCCGTAGAGCGCGACGGCCATGACGACGGCCTGCTTGCCGGCGCTGCCGGTGAGGTGGCCGTAGAAGGCGCCGAAGAGGACGAGTCCGGACAGGAACTGCACGGCCCAGGTCCACAGGGAGCGGCGCCAGCCGAGGGCGAGGGTGATCAGACCGAGGATGTTGCCGACCATGTCCGACCAGATGATGTGCTGGCCGAAGAGGGTGAAGGCCTCGGAGTTGAGCCAGCTCACCGGCCGGCCCCCTGACCGGCCGCGAGCAGCCGCTCCACGTACTTGGCGACGACGTCCACCTCGAGGTTGACCGGGTCGCCGGGCTGCTTGAGGCCGAGCGTGGTCAGGTCGAGGGTGGTCGGGATGAGGCTGACGGTGAAGTAGTCCGGGCCGGCCTCGACGACGGTGAGGCTGATGCCGTCGACGGTGATGGAGCCCTTCTCGACGACGTACCGGGCGAGGTCCGCGGGGAGCGAGACCTTGACGATCTCCCAGTTCTCGGAGGGCCTGCGCTCCAGCACCTCGCCGGTGCCGTCGACGTGGCCCTGCACGATGTGGCCGCCCAGGCGGGCGCCGACGGCGGTGGGGCGCTCCAGGTTGACGCGGGAGCCGACGGTGAGGGCACCCAGGCTGGAGCGGTTCAGCGTCTCGGCCATGACGTCGGCGGTGAACTCGTCGCCTTCGTGCTCGACCACGGTGAGACAGACGCCGTTCACGGCGATGGAGTCACCGTGCTGTGCGCCCTGGGTCACGACGGGGCCGCGGAGTCGGAAGCGGGAGGAGTCGCCGAGGTTCTCGACGGCGGTGACTTCACCCAGCTCTTCGACGATTCCGGTGAACACTTCCCGGGTCCTCCTGCCTCATGGGGGCACGGACTCCGGGGCCTGTCGATGAACGACACACTGCACGGGTGAACACGGGACACGTCGGCAGCGACGCCGACATAGGACTCGCCCGGAGACGGACAAGCCCAGATACGGCGACGTGCACACGTGCATGTGCCCGCCCGCCGCGCACTGCCTCCCATCCGGACTTTAACCGTCGGTCCAGGAATTTCACCTGGTCAACCGGCCGCTGGAAGCGACCGGGTCGCGGACTGTAACCGCCGGTTCGGACTTTCACCGACCCCGGAGTGCGCTGCTTCTGGTACAGGGCCAGTGTGCCATGCCGGATGCACACCCAGACAGGGGTCGAGTGTGGGTTCGGTCACAGTACGTGTCTTCGGAGGTGCACGGCGGAACCGGCGTCCGGTCCATTGACCACTTTGGTCTAGTCCTTTTAGGGTGCGGGCTGGCCCGGCGGCGGTGACGACGGCCCTTGCCCGCCGCCGGGTCGCCACAGCGCCCCGGCGAATCCGCCGGGGCGTGTCACATTTCCGCGGGCCCGACCGGTCTCATCCGTCGGGGCGCCCCGACCGGGGTGCCCCGGGACCAGAGGAACGGAATCAGCATGAGCACGATCCTGGTGACCGGCGGGACCGGCACCCTCGGCCGGCGCGTCACCGAGCGGCTGCGGACGGAAGGGCGCGAGGTGCGGGTGCTCAGCCGGCACAGCGAGCCGTACGCCGTCGATCTCCAGGCCGGCGGCAGCGGGCTGGACGCGGCGCTCGCCGCCGTGGACACCGTGGTGCACTGCGCGAGCAGCCCGCGCGGCGGGGACGAGCGGGCGGCGGAGCACCTGATCGCGGCGGCGCGGCGGGCCGGGGTGAGGCACCTGGTGTACATCTCCATCGTCGGGGTGGACCGGGTGCCGTTCGGCTACTACCGGACCAAGCACACGGTGGAGCAGATGATCGAGTCCTCGGGGCTCGACTGGACCGTGCTGCGCACCACCCAGTTCCACGATCTGCTGGTGACGCTCTTCCAGGGACTGACCAAGCCGCCCGTGGCACTGCTCCCGGCCGGGGTCCCGGACCAGCCGGTCGAAGTGACGGAAGTCGCCGATCGGCTGGTCGAGCTGGCGCTCGGCGAGCCCGCCGGACGGGTGGCGGACATGGGCGGCCCCGAGGTGCGTTCCCTCGACTCGCTGGCCCGCGCCTATCTCCGGGCGACCGGGCGGCGCCGGGCGGTGGTGAACGTGCCGCTCTTCGGTGCGGCGTACCGGGCGTTCCGCGCGGGTGGGCATCTGGCGCCGGAGCAGGCGGTGGGGAAGGGGACGTTCGAGGATTATCTGGGGCGGCGGTTCGGGCAGGGTTGAGACTCGGCACGGGTACGGCGATGAGGGGCTCGTGCGGTGCGGGAACTCCCGGGAGGGGGACGGAACATGGGGGACGTGGGCGCTGCGCGAGGCGAGGTCCGGCGGGCCCGGTACGCCGTGGCGGCCGTGTTCGCCGTGCACGGTGCGGTGACCGGCTGCTTCGCGACCCGGGTGCCCTGGGTGCAGGACCACGCCTCGCTCGGCGCGGGGCAGCTCGGCTTCGCCCTGGCCTTCACCGCGCTCGGCGCTTCCTGCGCCATGCCGCTGGCCGGGCGGATCAGCCACACCTTCGGCAGCCGTACCGCACTGCGCGGCCTGATCGCGCTGTGGACCCTCTCCCTGGTCCTGCCGTCGCTGGCGCCGAACCTGTCCACGCTGTGCCTGGCGATGTTCGTCTACGGCGCCGGCTCGGGAATGGCCGACGTGGCGATGAACGCGCTCGGCGTGGAGGTGGAGCGGCGGCTCGGGAAGTCGGTCATGTCGGGGCTGCACGGCATGTGGAGCGCGGGCGCGCTCACCGGCTCGGCGGCCGGCACGCTCGCCGCACACCTCGGCGCGGACGCCCGGCTGCACTTCGCCCTCGCCTCGGCCGTCCTCACCGCGCTCGGCGTGTCGGCGTGCGCCTGGGTGCCGGACGTACAGCCCGCGAAGGACGAGGAGCCGCCCCCGCGGTTCGCGCTGCCGCCGCGTTCCGCGCTGCTGATCGGCGCGGTGGGCTTCTGCGCGGTGTTCGCGGAGGGCGCGAGCCTGGACTGGTCGGCGGTGTTCCTGCGGGACCGGCTGGGCAGCTCGGCCGGGGTGGCGGCGGCCTCGACCACCGGCTTCATGCTGACCATGGCCGTGGCCCGGCTCGCCGGGGACGCGGTGGTGAACCGGTTCGGGGCGGTCAGGACGGTCCGGGCCGGCGGGGCGCTGGCGGGACTCGGCGGCGCGCTGGTCGTCCTCGGCGGCCGACCGGCGTGGGCGATGGCCGGGTTCGCGCTGACGGGACTCGGCATCGCGGTGGTCGTACCGCTGTGCTTCGCCGCGGCCGGACACGCGGGGCCGAATCCCAGCCAGGCCATCGCCGGCGTGGCCACCATCACCTACACCTCGGGGCTGGTCGCGCCGAGCCTGATCGGCGGGGTGGCGCAGGCGACCAGCCTGGTGGTCTCGTTCTGCGTGGTGACGGCGCTGGCCTGCGGGCTCGCCGGGCTCGCGGGCGTGCTGCGAGGCGCCGAGCGGGGCGGTCCCGGCGCGGTCAGTCCGCAGGCCGCAGCAGTGTCCGACCCACCGTCCTGAAGGCGTCGCTCCACGGCGCGGGGCGCAGGGTGTCCGCGTCCAGCCGGACCAGCACCCGGGTGCCCTGGGCGTAGGTCTGTGTGCCGTCGGCCGAGCAGAAGCGGAAGCCGTAGGTGAGGCCGGTGGTGCCGAGGCGCTCCAGCCAGAGGTGGACGGCGTAGCCGCCGGGGCGGGTGACCGGTGCCTCGTAGCTGATGCGCAGTTCGCGGACGGCGTTGCAGGCGTCGCCGGCGGCGTGCCAGTCGCCGTCGAAGCGGATGCCGTGCCCGTTCCACAGCTCGGTCCAGGCGCGCTCGACCATCAGCGGGTAGCGGGCGTTGTGCAGCAGGCCGAGCGCGTCGAGGTCGTCGAAGTGGACGGTGACGGGGATCAGCCGGCCGTGGGCGACGGTGGGGGCGGTCGGGGCTTCGGCGGTCACGGGGGGAACTCCTGAACTTCGCTGCGGGGAGCATGTGCATCCCTGCGGGCATCGCTGAGGCATGCGCTGAGCCAGCGCCGGGAATCGCTTCCATACTAAGCGACCGCTCAGCACGCCTGGCGTCCGGGACAATGGTCCGGACCGTCTGCTCGTCCGCAAGAAAGCGAATACACATGGACCTCGGCGTGCGCTGGAAGCTGCACGGTGACGGGCGCACGCCCGCGCCCGGAGCGGTGGTACGCCCCGACGAACGGCTCTCCTGGCCCCGCACGGTGGGCCTGGGCGCCCAGCACGTGGTCGCCATGTTCGGCGCGTCCTTCGTGGCGCCGGTGCTCATGGGCCTGGACCCGAACCTGGCCATCATGATGTCGGGCGTGGCGACCGTGATCTTCCTGCTCGCCACCCGCGGCCGGGTGCCGAGCTATCTGGGCTGCTCCCTGTCCTTCGTGGGCGTGGCCGCCGTCATCCGCGCCCAGGGCGGCACGAGCGCCACGGTGACCGGTGCCGTCCTCGTGGTCGGCGCGGTGCTGTTCCTGGTGGGCCTGGCGGTGCGGCGCTTCGGCGCGCGGATCATCCACGCGGCCATGCCGCCGGTCGTCACCGGCGCGGTCGTCATGCTGATCGGCTTCAACCTGGCCCCGGTGACCGCCACCACCTACTGGCCGCAGGACCAGTGGACGGCCCTGCTGGTCATGCTGTTCACCGGTCTCGCGGTGGTCTGTCTGCGCGGCTTCTGGTCCCGGATCGCGATCTTCCTCGGGCTGGTCTTCGGGTACGGCATCTCCTGGGCCTTCGACCGGATCTTCGGCAAGATCCACTCCATGAGCCCGGGCGGCCGGGTCACCGACCACTGGCGGCTGGACCTCTCCGGCGTCGCCAAGGCCGACTGGATCGGTCTGCCCCACTTCCACGGACCGTCGTTCCAGTGGTCCGCGGTGCTGGTCGCGCTGCCGGTCGTGATCGCGCTGGTCGCGGAGAACGCGGGGCACGTCAAGGCGGTCGGCGAGATGACCGGCGACCCGCTGGACGACCAGCTCGGTACGGCGATCTCGGCGGACGGCGTCGCCTCGATGCTGTCGACCGCGGTGGGCGGCCCGCCGAACACCACGTACTCCGAGAACATCGGCGTCATGGCCGCGACCCGGGTGTACTCCACCGCCGCCTACTGGGCCGCCGCCGGCTTCGCACTGCTCTTCGGCCTGTGCCCGAAGTTCGGCGCGGTCGTGGCCGCGATCCCGGGCGGGGTGCTCGGCGGCATCACCGTGATCCTGTACGGCATGATCGGCCTGCTCGGCGCGCAGATCTGGCTCAACGCCGAGGTGGACCTGCGCAACCCGCTGAACCTGGTCCCGACGGCCGCGGGCATCATCATCGGCGTCGGCAACGTCAGCATGAAGTTCACCGACACCTTCTCGCTCAGCGGCATCGCCCTCGGCACGCTGGTCGTCATCACCGGCTACCACGCGCTGCGCGCCTTCGCCCCGGCCCATCTCAAGCAGCAGGAGCCGTTGCTGGACGAGGGCACCTCCAGCTACGACGGTCAGCGCCCCACGTCGTAGGCGTACGGCGGCGCGAACGTGCCGGCCGCCGGGCATGTGTGCCTGGCCTGCCCGGCACCGCGTCGTCGCCCCCCTCGCAGCGCCGGCGCGTTCCCCCGATCCGGCGAAGCAGGGGGCCGGTGGGCCCGTCGGCCGGGGCGGAGCTGGGACCCTTCCCCCATGACGCAGCTGGAACACCTCCCCCCGTCCGTCGACGCGGTCATCGCCCGGATGCGCGCCATCGGCACGGCCCTGCCGGCCCGCGACGGGGTGGCCGTGTTCAACCGCGTCTACCTCACCGTCACCGAGGAGATCCACCGGCGCCTGGACGCCCGGGAGTTCCCGGACCCGAGGGCGGCGAGCACGCTGGACGTGCGGTTCGCCGAGCGGTATCTGGCGGCGGTCGACGCGGCCGCGGCGGACCGCCGGCCGCCCGCCTGCTGGCGGCCGCTGTTCCAGCTCCGCCGCCATCCCGGCGTACGGCCGTTGCAGTTCGCGCTCGCGGGCATCAACGCGCACATCGGGCACGACCTGGCGCTCGCGGTGGTGGACGCCAGTCGCACCCTCGGCTGCGAACCGGCCGAGCTGGAGGACGAGTTCGACCGCGTGGGCGACCTCCTCTGCGCGCTGGAGGAGCGCATCCGCGAGGATCTGATGCCGGGCCCCGACCTGCTCCAGCTCGCCGACCCGCTCACCCATCTGCTGGGTTCCTGGAGTCTGGAGCGGGCCCGGGACGCGGCGTGGGCGGCGGCGCGGGCGCTGTGGGCGTTGCGCCACTGCGAGGACGTCGCCGAGGAGTTCACCGAACGGCTCGACGCGGCGGTCGGGTTCGCGGGGCGCATGCTGCTCACCCCGCTCACCGACTGACGCCCCCGGCACCGGCCGCGCCGGGGGCTCCCGGTCAGTCCTCCGGGAGTTCGACCGGCGCGATCTCGTCGTAGACGTCGCCCGGGCCCGGGTTGGTCGCGTCCGTGGTGCCGCCGAAGTGGTGCATGACACCCCAGACCGCGTTCAGCGCGGTCTGCACGGCGCCCTCGGCCCAGCCGGCCGTCCAGGAGATGTCGTCGCCGGCGAGGAAGATGCCCCGCTTGTCCTCGGGCAGCCGGTCCTGCATGAAGTGGGTGAACAGGCGCCGCTGGTAGCGGTAGTGGCCGGGCAGGTTGGCCTTGAACGCGCCCATGAAGTAGGGCTCGTTCTCCCAGGAGACCGTCACCGGGTTGCCGATGATGTGCTTCCGGATGTCGACCTTCGGGTAGATCTCGCCGAGCGACTTCAGCATGACCTCCATCCGCTCGTTCGCGGACAGCGGCAGCCACTTCAGGCTGTCGTCGCACCAGGTGTAGGACAGGCAGATCACGGCGGGCTTGTCCGGGCCGTCGTCCAGCAGGTAGGTGCCGCGGGTCATGCGGTCGGTGAGCGTCATCGACATGACGTCCCGGCCGGTCTCCTCGTCCTTGTCCAGCCAGAACGGCCGGTCGACCGGGACGAAGAGCTTGGAGCTCTCCATGTAGTGGGTGCGCTCGATCGCCGTCCAGTGGTCGATCGGGAACAGCGAGTCGTCGCAGGCGATCTTGGACAGCAGCATCCAGGACTGGGCGGTGAAGATCGCCGCCTTGTAGGTGCGGATGTCGCCGTTCGCGTCCGTCACGGTGATCTGGTTGCCCGCGGTGCGGTGCAGCCGGGTCACCGCCGGGCGGGGCTCGCCGTCGGCGTGCAAGGACTTCAGCGAGGTGCCGTACGGCCAGTGGACGATCTTCTCCGGCTCGCGCTCCCACAGGCGCAGCGGCAGCTGCTGGGAGCCGCCGACGATGCCGCGGTGGTGGTCGTCGGCCTCGGTGTAGACGACCCGGAGGATCTCCAGGATGGAGTTCGGGAAGTCGGTGTCCCAGCCGCCGGTGCCGAAGCCGACCTGGCCGAAGATCTCCCGGTGCCGGAAGGACTTGAAGGCCTCGGAGTCGCAGAGGAAGCCGTAGAAGGTCTGGTTGTCGAGCTTCTCGACCAGCTGGGCCCAGATCTCGCGGATGCGCTGGACGTCCCGCTCGCGCATGGCGCGGTTCATGTCGGAGAAGTCGGCGCCCTCCTCCAGGCACCGGTTCCAGGCCTCGGCGACGTCCCGGTACACCTGGGGCAGGTCGTCGATGGTCTCGGCGTAGTGCGACTCGCCCTTCAGGTCGACCACGGTCGAGGGGGTGGCCTCGGCCAGCGGGTTCGGGAAGGGCCTGGTCTCCAGGCCGACCAGGTCGATGTAGTGCTGGAGCGCGGTGGAGGACGGCGGGAAGCGCATCGCGCCCATCTCGGCGGTCAGCGACTCGTCACAGCCCTCGAAGCCGACGGTGCGCAGCCGGCCGCCGATCTGGTCGGCCTCGTAGACGACGGGCTTGAGGCCCATCTTCATCAGCTCGTAGGCGGCGACGATGCCGGACAGGCCGCCGCCGATGACCGCGACCTCGGTGCCGTGCTCGGTCGCCGGTATCTGGCCGAGGCCCGCCGGGTGGGCGAGGAAGTCGTCGTAGGCGTAGGGAAAGTCCGGGCCGAACATGGTGATCGGCGGCTGCTGCTCGTCGGTGTGCTCGACGGCGTTGGGCACCGTGGACGTCATGGGGTACGGACTCCTTGCGCGAAGCGGTAGAACTCGGGGGAAGGCTCGGGGAGGGTCAGACCAGGGACCCGTACAGGCCGGGGCGGCGGTCCCGCAGATACGGGTTGGCCTCGCGGGAGGCGGCCAGGAAGGCGGAGTCGGCGTCGGCCAGGACCAGCTGCTCGGCGCGGCCGGCACGGGTGCGGGCGACTCCGTCGGGACCGGCGAGGGTGGACAGTCCGACGAACTCGAACTCGCCCTCTGCGCCGACCCGGTTGACGTACGCCACGTACATCTGGTTCTCGAAGGCGCGCACCGGGATCATCGACTCCGCGACGAACTGGTACGGGTGCATCTGCGCCGTCGGCACGACGAGCAGGTCGGTGCCGGCCAGGGCGTGCGCGCGGACGTTCTCCGGGAACTCGACGTCGTAGCAGATCATCAGGCCCACGGTCAGGCCGTTCAGCTCGGCCTGCACCACCGGGCCGTCGCCCGGCGTGAAGTGGTCGCGCTCGAAGCAGCCGAAGAGGTGGGTCTTGCGGTAGTTCGCGAGCCGGGTGCCGTCGGCGGAGATCAGCTGGGCGGAGTTGTAGACCGTGCCGCCGTCGCGCTCCGGGTAGCCGTAGGCGACGGCCAGGCCGTGCCGGGTGGCGATCTCGGCGATCGCGTCGGCGGCCTCGCCGTCGGCGGGCTCGGCGAGGCGGGCGATGTCGTCGCCGATCGCGTAGCCGGTGAGGAACATCTCCGGTGCGGCCAGCAGTGCGGCGCCCGCGGCGGCGGCACGTTCCGCGGCCGCGTCGAGGACCTTGAGGTTCTCGGCGACGGAGCCGGGGTTGCCGGAGCTCTGGAGCAGGGCGGTGCGCATGCGTCTTCCTCACCGGATACGGGATTTTTGGGGGCCAGAAAGACGGTACGGTCGGCGCACTCGGCCGGACAAGAAGGAGCCGTTGCGCGCCGGTGCGCGGTTTGTTGCGTGCGGAGCGGGTGGAACGGCGATTCGTTGCGCGGCGGGGTGGCGCTGCCCGGGAATGGTGCCGTTCGGCGGTGTGGAGCACAGACCTACAGGTCACGCAGCCGCGCCACGATCTCCCGCAGCAGTCCGGGGTCGGCGCCCGGCCCGGCCCGCACCCCGCGGGGGGCGTCGACGCGGATCAGCCCGGCCTCGGCCAGGTCGCCGAGCAGGACGCGGACCACGGTCAGCGGCAGGTCGGCGTCGGCCGCCAGCTCCACGACGGGGCGCGGTCCGCGCCGGACCAGGTCGAGCAGGGCGGCACCCGCGTGGTCGACGGCCGGACGGTCCGCCATGTCGTCGTCCACCGCGGTGACCCGGGACATCAGGTCGATGTCGTGCCGCTGCGAGGGCCGGGTGCGGCCCCGGGTCACGGTGTACGGGCGCACCAGGGACCCGGTCTCGTCCTCGTACCAGTGCTCGTCGCTCACCGTGGGATCAGGAGGTGGTACGGGCGGCGGCGTCCAGGTGGTGGCCGAGACGACGGACGAGCAGGGCCATCTCGTGGGCGAGCTGGCCGACGTCCGTCCCGGCCTCGCTGAGCACGGCCAGCCGGCTGCCGTGTCCGGCGGGGGTGATGAAGAGGTAGGCGTCGTCCAGCATCACCATGGTCTGGCGCACCTCTCCCGCGGCGAACCGCTCCCCCGCCGACCGGGCGAGGCCGTGGAAGCCGGAGCAGACGGCGGCCAGGTGCTCGATGTCGCGTCGGAGCATGCCCTCCGAGCTGCTGAGCGGCAGGCCGTCCGCGGTGAGCAGCACGGCCTGCCGGACGTGGTCGGTACGCGCCACCAGGTCGTCCAGCAGCCAGCCGAGACCGGTTCCGGGACCGGTGGCTGTCGCGTCCGTGGGCGCAGCGGGCTGCTCGGGGGTGTGGTCCTCACCGTGCATCGTCGGCGTCGGTCCCTTCGTCGGCGTGGGTCGTGTCGCCGAGACCGGTCTCGACGCGGCTGGTCTCGGCACTGCTGTCAGCGCCGTTGATCACCTCGGTCGTTACTCCCCCTGCTCCCCCGCTCGCCGGCAGCCCCCTGCGGCCGCGGTCCAGGCCGCGCTGGAAGGCGCCGAAGATCGCCCGCATCTCCTCGGCGTCGACCTCGCGCTCGGGGGCGGTGCCGGGCGGCGGTGGCTCGTCCCGCAGCTCCGGGACGAGCGAGGCCTGCCGGGTGCGGGTGGGCAGGGCGGGCACGGCCCCGGAACCGGGGACCGGGTCGGGGGCGGGGACCGAGGCGAGGGCCGGGTCCGGGGCGGGGGCCGGGTCCGTGGCGGGGGCCGGGTCCGGGGCGGGGGCCGGGTCCGTGGCGGGGGCCGGGTCCGTGGCGGGGGCCGGGTCCGTGGCGGGGGCCGGGTCCGGGGCGGTCCCGCGCTCCGCGGGCCTCCGCTTCCTGGCCGGCAGCTCCCGTACGGCGGCGAGCCGGCCGGCGGACTGACCCGCGGAGCCCCCGCCCGACAGACCCGCAGAGTCCCCGCCCGACAGACCCGCAGAGTCCCCGCCCGACAGGCCCACGGAGGCCCCGCCCGACAGACCTCCCGGCACCGCCGCTCCCACCGCCCCCGCCGACTCCACCTCCGCCAGCACCCCCGAAGGCAGCCGCACGACCGCCGTCGTACCGCCGTACGGGGAGTCCCCGAGGCTGACCTCGATGCCGTGGCGGGCGGCGAGGCGGCCCACGACGTAGAGGCCGAGCCGGTCGTGGCGGGTGGGGTCGAAGGCGTCGGGGTCGGTGAGCGTGCGGTGGGCCGCGGCGCGCGCGTCGGCGTCCAGGCCGAGGCCCCGGTCGTCGATCTCCAGGACGAAGCCGGTGCCGACCCGCCCGGTGCGCAGGGTCACGTCGGTGTGCGGCGGCGAGAACACCGTGGCGTTCTCCAGGAGTTCGGCGAGGAGGTGGACCACGTCGGCGACCGCGTCGGCCGCCACGCCGACCTCCGGCATCGGTGGCACCACCACGCGCGCGTAGTCCTCGATCTCGCCGACGGCGGAGGCGACGACGTCCGCGACCGGCACCGGCCGGCGCCAACGGCGGCCGGGAGCGGCGCCGGAGAGGATGATCAGGCTCTCGGCGTGCCGGCGCATCCGGGTGGTCAGATGGTCGATGCGGAACAGTTCGCGCAGCACATCGGGGTCGTCGGTGCGCCGCTCCAGGGTGTCCACCAGTTTCAACTGCCGGTGCACCAGGGCCTGGTTGCGCCGGGCGATGGTGAGCAGCACCGCGAACTGCCCGCGGCGCAGCCCGGCCTGGCGCACGGCGGCCTCGACGGCGGCCAGCCGCGCGGTGTTGAAGGCCCGGCCGACCTGCCCGATCTCGTCGTCGCGCACCTCGTCGGCGGCGAGCGGCGGCGCCTCGGCGACCGCGTCGACCTCCTCGCCTGCGCTCAACCGCCGCATGACGTCGGGCAGCCGGTCCTTCGTCAGCACGTCGGCGGCGTCCCGCAGGGTCTCCAGCCGGCGCGAGATCCGCCGGGCGCCGCGCACCGCGAACCACAGCGACAGGGCGACCGCGATCAGCCCGACCGCGCCGACGACGGCTGCCTTGGTCAGCTCGCGGTAGGCGAAGGCCCGCCCGCGCGCGGCCGAGTTCTCGGCGGACGCGGTGCACAGCTGCATGTACCGCTTGACGGCCCGGTCGGTGGTCGTCCGCCAGGTGTCCGCCGCGACGGCCCGCCCGGCCCCGCGGGCGCCCGCCCGCAGCAGCGCGTCCTCGCCCCGCACCAGCGAGCGGTGCAGGTCCTCGCGCTGGAACCGTTCGAACAGGGCGCGGGAGTCGGGGGGCAGGTCGGGCACATAGGTCCGCTCGAAGACGCGGCGGTCCTCGACGGTCGCGGTGAGGGTGTCGTACTGCCGGTCGGTCAGCGCGCCCGCCGCCCGCGCCCCGGCGACCAGGGCGTCCTCCCGGGAGACGTACTCGCGCACCCGGACCAGCTCGATCACGGTCTGGGCCTCGCGGGCGAGCTGTCCGGCCTGGAGCGCGGTGAGCGTGGACTCGACGCCGAAGCCGGGCTCCACCAGCGCGCCGTACTCCTCGACCGCCCGGTCCCAGGTGATCTTCCGGGCCAGCACCCGCTCGCGCAGCCCCTCCAGCCGGCCCGTCGCGGCGACCATGGCGTCCAGTGCCCGCCGCTGCCGCAGGGTGAGCCGGTCACGGTCACCGCCCTGGACGGCCTGGCGCATGGCGTCGACGGCCCGGTCGGTACGGCGCTGCTGGCCGAGCAGCCGGCCGGCGGCGGCGGTGTCGAGGCGGGCGCCCAGGTAGGCGGCGGACAGCCGGCGCTCGATCTGGATCTGCCCGATCGCGGTGTCCACGGGGGTGCCGAAGTCCTCGTACACCCCCTGGACGCGGATCAGCGCGCGGAGTTCGGCGGTGACGGACACCATGGCGAAGCTCCACAGGGCCATCAGTGCCACGGCCGGGGTGAGCGCGAGCGCCACGATCCGGGTGCGCACGGTGGTGGGTCGGCCGAGGGGCCAGCGCATGGGATACCTGCCGGTGTTACCAGTCAGTAGGATGTGGAAAGTGCGGCACAACCTACGGGACGGCCACCCCGGACCGCAATGGTGACCGGCGGTAACCCCTGCTCACCGCCGGGGCAGCGCAAAGGTGGTGAGGACCGCCGCGTGGTCGGAGGGCCACTCGTTGTCCGCGACGTCGGGCCAGGGGCGCGGGGTGCCGGTGACGACGGTCCGGGCCTCCCGTACGGCCAGTCCCCGGTGCAGGACGTAGTCGATCCGGTCCTGCGGCTCGGGCCGGCCGCTGCCGTCCTCGTGCACGGGATGGACCGGCGACCAGGTGTGCCCGGGCTCGGCGACCGGGTCCGGGTGCGCCTCGCGGTAGGAGTCGGCGAAGCCCGCCTCCTCGGCCGCCCTGGTCACCGGCCAGTCCACCTCGGGCCGGTCCAGGTGCGAGGGGCAGTTGAAGTCGCCGACCAGGACCACCGGGACGCCCTCGGCCGAGGCGTCGGCGATCCGGTCCAGCGCGTCCCGCATCTGGGCGAGCCGCACCCCCTCGTGGGCGATCAGCTCGGCCGCGGGCAGCCCGTCGAAGTGGTACTCGTAGGGCCCGTACGGCGTGTAGTGCAGATGCGCGGTCCATACGTCGACCTCGCGGCCGGGGGCCACGGCGATCCGGACGCCGGCGGCGCCGTAGAAGCCGACGCCGGGGTCGCCGAAGCGGGCGGTGATCGGGTGCCGGCTGATCACGCCGAGGTTCTCGCCGGCCCGGTGGTGGTGCCAGCCGAGGGCGTCGGCCAGCTCCTGGGCGGCGGTGCCGCCGGTCTCCTGGAGGCCGACGACGTCGGCGCCGCTGTCCAGGACGGCCTTGAGCTGCTTGGCGCGGTGGTCGTCCACCTTGCTGCCGCCGAGCCACAGGTTCCAGCTCATGACGCGCAGCTCGGGCGCGACCATCCGGCGCAGGTCCTCGACCGAGACCCCGGCCAGGCTGTCCCGCACGGTCCGGCCGGGTGCCCCGCCGATCGGCGCGAGGGACGGGACGGCGAGGACGGCGCATCCGGCGGCCTCGGCGGAGGCGACGCCGGTCTCGGTGTCCTCGACGGCGACACAGGCGGCGGGGTCGACCCCGAGGGCCTCGCAGGCGGCGAGGTAGGGATCGGGGGCGGGCTTGGTGCGGTCGGTGTCGTCGGCGGTGACCGAGGCCGCGAACCGGTGGCGGCCCAGGACGTCGAGGACGACGTCGGCGACCGCCCGCGGGGACGCGGTGACCAGGGCGGCGGGGACGGCGGCGGCGGCCAGCCCGGTCAGCAGTTCCAGGGCGCCGGGGCGGGGCACCACGCCGGTGCGGACGCGCTCGGCGAAGGCGTGGTGCAGCTCGGCGGCGAGGACGGCGGCGGGCCGCCCGGTGGACTCGGCGAGCCAGGCCGCGGTGTGCTCGACCGGGCGGCCGAGGACGTCCGGCTGGTCGTCCTCGGTCAGCGGGCGGCCGGCGGTCTCCTCGACCGCCTCCCACCACAGCCGCTCGGTGTCCACGAGCGTGCCGTCCATGTCGAGCAGAACCGCCTCCAGGGCGGTGTGGGGGGTCATGTTCCGGGGGTTCCTCACGTGTGGGTACGGTCGGCCACCAGCACCGGCCGCTCGGGCAGCGACACGCTGACGGCGGCTCCGGCGCCGAGCCCGGTGGCCTCGTGCGCGGGCAGGTCGGCCTTGGCCTCGGTGCCGTCGGCGAGTCGTACGGAGACCCGGACGACCGCGCCGAGGAAGGAGGTGGCGACGACCCGGGCGGCGCCCTGCTCGTCCGCCCGCACCCGCAGGGCCTCGGGCCGCACCAGCACGTCGACCGCCCCGTCAGGCACCTCGCCCTCGGCGGGCAGCCGCTGCCCGAGCACCTGGACGGTGCCGTCCGCCAGCTCCCCGGGGATCCGGCTCATGGTGCCGACGAACTCGGCGACGAAGGCGGTGGCGGGACGGCCGTACAGCTCGGCCGGTTCGGCGCACTGTTCGAGACGGCCGGCGCGCATCACGGCGACCCGGTCGGCGACCGACAGCGCCTCCTCCTGGTCATGGGTGACGAAGAGGGTGGTGATGCCGAGTTCCTGCTGGAGCCGGCGGATCTCCTCGCGCAGGGTGAGCCGGACCTTGGCGTCCAGGGCGGACAGCGGCTCGTCCAGCAGCAGCACCCGGGGGCGCAGGGCTAGGGCGCGGGCCAGCGCGATGCGCTGCTGCTGGCCGCCGGAAAGCTGGTGCGGATACCGCTCCCGCTTGTCGCCGAGGCCGACCAGCTCCAGCAACTCGGCGGCGCGGGCGCGCCGCTCGGCCGTACGGACACCGCGCATCCGCAGCCCGAAGGCGACGTTGTCGACGGCGCTCAGATGCGGGAAGAGGCTGTACGACTGGAAGACCATCCCGGCGTCCCGGCGGTGGGCCGGGACCTGGGTGACGTCCTCGCCGTCCACCAGCACGGCCCCGGCGGCGGGGTGTTCGAAGCCGGCGAGCATGCGCAGCGCGGTGGTCTTGCCGCAGCCGGAGGGGCCCAGCAGGGCCAGGAACTCCCCCGGGCGGACGGTCAGATCGAGTCCGTCGAGGGCGACGGTCGTCCCGAACTCCCGGCGCAGCGAGCGGAACTCGACGGTCGCGGCCTGGGTGCGGGTCTCGGGCAGGGTGGCAGTCATGTGGGTCATCCCCGGGAGGAGGCGGTCTGGGCGCGTCCGCGGCCGGCACCGGCGAGCGCGAGGAGCAGGGCCCAGGTGACGAACAGGCTGAGCACGGAGACGGCGACGGACATCTGGGCCTGTTCGCTGCCGACGTTGTAGATCCACACGGCGAACGGGGTGTAGCCGAGCAGATGGGAGACCGTGAACTCGCCGAGGACCAGGGCCAGGGTGAGGAAGGACGCGTTGAGCAGCGCCCCGCGCAGATTCGGCAGCACGGCCCGCACCAGGGCCTGCGGCCAGCTCGCGCCGCAGCTGCGGGCCGCCTCCACGAGGGTGCGCACGTCGACGGCGCGCAGACCGGCGTCCAGGGCGCGGTAGACGAACGGCAGCGCCATCACGACGTAGGCGAGGACCAGCACGACCGGGAAGTCCGGGTTCTGGATCACCACGAAGGTCTGGAACAGCGGGGTGCGGGAGAGATGCTCCGGACCCCACTTCAGCACGGTGACGATCCCGGCGACGAAGGCGATCGGCGGCACCACCAGCGGCAGCGAGCACACCACCTCCACCACCGGCCGCAGCCGGGACGAGCCGAGCCGGAGCGCGACCACGGCGGGCACCAGGAGCAGCAGGACGACGGCGATGGTGGCGAGGGCCAGCTCCAGCGAGAGCAGCAGGCTGGGCAGGAAGCCGTCGGCGGACAGGATGTGGGTGTAGGCGTCGAGGGTGACGCCCTGGCCGGGCACGTCCACCGTGAAGACCACGGAGGCGGCGAGCGGCACCAGGAAGTACAGGGCGGCCAGGCCGAGGACGGCCCAGCGCCAGGGGGTCAGGCGTCGAGCCATCGGGCGCTCCGGCGTTGCAGGGGCAGATACACGGCCATCACCACGCCGGCCACCAGGACCATGTCGAGGCTGAGGGCGAGGGCGACGTTCTCCTGGCCGACCAGCACGTTGCCGGACAAGGCGTCGGCGATCTGGAGGGTGACCAGCGGGACCGCGCTGCCGACCATGGCGGCGGCGGTGGCGTAGGCGGCGAAGGAGCTGCCGAACAGCAGCACCAGGCCGCCGAGCAGGGAGGGCGCGAGCACGGGCAGCGCCACGTGCCGCCAGTACTGCACCCCGGTGGCGCCGTTGTTCAGCGCGGCCTCCCGCCACTGGGCGCGCAGGCCGTCCAGCGCGGGGGTGATGGTGAGGACCATCAGCGGGATCAGGAAGTACAGGTAGACGAGGACCAGGCCCCAGAAGCTGTACAGGTCGAAGCCGCTGTCCTTGAGGCCGAGGTGCGCGGTGAGCACGCCGGCGTTGCCGAGGGTGGCGACGAAGGCGAAGGCCAGCGGCACGCCGCCGAAGTTGGCGAGGACGCCGGACGCGGTCAGCACGGCCTCGCGCAGCCGGCGCGAGCGGGAGCCGACCACGGCCTGGGCGAGCGGCAGCCCGAACAGGGCGCCGAGCGCGGCGGAGACCGCGGACAGCTTGACGCTGCCGAGCAGGGCGGTGAGGTACGGCCCCTGGAGCGAGGCGGTCAGGTTCTGCGTGCCGTAGTGGCTCCCGACGGTGAAGGCGCCGTCGAGGATGGCGGACGCGGGCAGCCCGAAGGCGACGGCGGCGAACACCAGCAGCGGCACCACGGCGAGCCAGCCGGGGGCGCGGCGCCGCCGCTTCGGGGAAGCGAGGGGCGCCACGTCCGCGCGCGGGAGGACGGCGGTCATCCGGAGACGGCCTTGCCCCAGCCCTGCCCGAGGACCGTCTTGGCCTTGGTCTGCTGGGCCTCGGTCGGGAAGGACGGCGTGCCGGTGACCTGCGGGAGCCTGGCGGCGGCGGCCTTGTCCAGCGTGCCGGCCTGCTCCATGGCCGGCATCAGGGCCGGGCGGGCGTAGCCCTTGAGCCACAGGTTCTGGCCCTCGGCGCTGTAGAGGTACTCCTGCCACAGGCGGGCGGCGGCCGGGTGCGGGGCGTCCTTGTTGATGGCCTGGGAGTAGTACTGGGCGTACCGGCCGTCGCTCGGGATGGCGACCTTCCAGTCGAGGCCCTTGGACTTGAACTCCTGGGCGTAGCCGGCGTTCAGGTAGTCCCAGTCGAGGGAGATCGGGGTCTCGCCCTTCTCGACGGTGGCCGGGGTGGACTCGACGGGCGTGTAGTTGCCGTTCTTCTTCAGCTTGGCGAAGAAGTCCAGGCCGGGCTGGATGTCGCCGAAGGAGCCGCCGTCGGCCAGGGCGGCCGCGTAGACACCGCCGAACGCGGACCCGGACTTGGTGGGGTTGCCGTTGAGGGCGACCTGGCCCTTGTACTCGGGCTTGAGCAGGTCCTTGAAGGTGGTCGGGCAGGTCTTGACGCGCTTGGCGTCGCAGCCGATGGAGATGTAGCCGCCGTAGTCGTTGTACCAGCGGGCCTGCGGGTCCTTCTGGGCCGCGGGGATGTCGCCGTAGGAGGCCACCTTGTAGGGCGCGAGCAGGCCCTGCTGGGCGGCGCTGAGCGCGAAGGAGGAGCCCAGGTCCAGCACGTCGGGGGCGCGGTCCTGGCCCGTGCGGGAGGTGACGGCGTTGATCTCGTCCTGGCTGGTGCCGTCGGGGTTCTCCACCTCGACCTTGATGCCGTACTTCTTCTGGAAGCCGTCGATGAGGGCGCCGTAGTTCGCCCAGTCGTGGGGCAGCGCGATGGCGTGCAGCGTGCCCTCCTTCTTGGCCGCCCGGACCAGGGCGTCCATGCCGCCGAAGCCGGCCGCGGAGGTGGCGGTGGCGGCGCTCTTGCCGTCCTTGGTGGTCGACGCGTTGTCGGGGGCGGCGCCGCAGGCGCTCAGGGCGAGCGCGGCGACGACGGCGAGGGAACCGCCGAGCGCGGCGTTTCTCGGCAGGGACACGGTCACGGTCTCTCCAGGGGGACGCATGGGGAGCGAGGAAAAACTCTTCGAACTTGTCTGAACAAGTTGACCCCAGTACGCCCGCCGCCGGTGTCCGGTCCGTAAACACTGCCGAAACTCCGGCCCCCGTTTCCCTGCACACTTCCGGTTGACACGGATCAGTAGGGAACGTCGATTAGGCTGGTCACGCTGTGCACAGCGGCCTACGCAGAGGGGAAGCATGACGGCGCGACACGAGGAGATCGCCGACGAGCTGCGGCGGGCGATCGACCGCGAGGAGTACACGGTCGGCAGCCGGCTGCCCTCGGAGTCGGAGCTGGCCGCGCACTACGGCGTCTCCCGGGGCACGGTCCGCCAGGCCGTCGCGGCCCTCACCGCCGAGGGACTCATCGGCTCCCGCCAGGGTGCCCGGCGGGTGGTCCTGGCCAGCCGCCGCAGCCAGAGCTTCGAGGAGCTGCGCAGCTTCGCCCAGTGGGCCCGCGCGATGGGCCGCGAGGCCACCGGCCGGGTGGTGTCCCAGGAGTACCGGCCGGCCACCGCCGAGGACGCCGTGCGCCTCCAACTGGTCGTCGGCACCCCGGTGTTGCACGTCCTGCGGGTGCGCGGACTGGACGGCGAGCCGGTGCTGCTGGAGCGGACGGTCTACGCCGACTGGATCTCCCCGGCGGTCGAGGCCATCGAGCCCGACTGCCCGTCCGTCACCCAGCGCCTGTACGACGACACCGGCCTGGTCTTCGCGTACGGCGAGCATGTCATCGACGCGGTCGCCTGCGGCGCACAGGACGCCGAGCTGCTGGGCGTGCGCCGCACGAGCCCGCTGCTGCGGGTGCGGCGCGTGACGACCACGCGGGAGGGGCGCCCGGTGGAGTGGTCCGACGACCGGTACCGCTCGGACGCGGTGAGCTTCAGCGTGCGCAACTCGATAGGCAACAACGCGCTGGCCCGCAAGACGGCGGGGTAGCGCCCTATCCGGGAGCCCCGGAGGAGAAGCGGCGCAGCAGCGGGGACAGCACCAGCACGGACTTGGTGCGCTCGACGAACGGCTCCCCGGCGATCCGCTCCAGCACCCGCTCGAAGTGGCGCATGTCGGAGGCGAAGACCTGGGCGATCGCGTCCGCGTCGCCGGTGACGGTCGACGCGGCCACGACCTCCTGGTAGCGCTCCAGGCCTCGCTGGATGGTCTCCGGGGAGGTGTTGCTCCGGCAGTAGATCTCGATGTACCCCTCGGTCTCCCAGCCGAGCGCCGCCGGGTCCACCCGGACGGTGAATCCGGTGATGGCTCCGGTGGCCCGCAGCCGGTCCACGCGCCGCTTCACGGCGGGTGCGGACAGGCCGACCATCTGCCCGATGTCCGCGTAGGAGCGGCGGGCGTCCTCGGCGAGGGCGTGCACGATGCGTTCGTCGAGATCGTTCAGCACAGGGGGTGGTTCACTTCTTCGGTTCGGTCACTTCTCTGCCGTCGCCGCGGGAGCGTCATCGGCCGCGGGACGGGAACGGCGACAGCCGTATACGAAGTAGAACACGAGCCCGACGAGCGCCCCCTCGGGGGCGCGGGGAACGGCGCGACCGGCCGCGAACGGATCCGCGGCTGCGCACCGGCTCCCACGCGCTTCCCGGCGGAGCGGTCAGCTCCAGCTGGCGTGCAGCGGCTTGCCCTCCGCGTACCCGGCCGCGCTCTGGATGCCGACGATGGCCTTCTCGGCGAACTCCTCGAGGGAGCCGGCACCGGCGTAGGTGCAGGAGGAGCGGACACCCGCGATGATCGAGTCGATCAGGTCCTCGACGCCGGGGCGGGCCGGGTCCAGGAACATCCGCGAGGTGGAGATGCCCTCCTCGAACAGCGCCTTGCGGGCGCGGTCGTAGGCCGACTCCTCGGAGGTGCGGTTGAGCACCGCGCGCGCGGAGGCCATGCCGAACGACTCCTTGTACAGGCGGCCGCCCGCGTCCTGCTGGAGGTCGCCCGGGGACTCGTAGGTGCCCGCGAACCAGGAGCCGACCATGACGTTGGAGGCGCCGGCCGCGAGGGCCATGGCGACGTCGCGCGGGTGCCGGACACCGCCGTCGGCCCAGACGTGCTTGCCGTACTTCTTCGCCTCGGCGGCGCACTCCAGCACCGCGGAGAACTGCGGCCGGCCCACACCGGTCATCATGCGGGTGGTGCACATGGCGCCGGGGCCGACACCGACCTTGATGATGTCCGCGCCGGCGTCGATGAGGTCCTTGACGCCCTCGGCCGAGACGATGTTGCCCGCGACGATCGGCACCTGCGGGTCGAGCGCGCGCACCAGCTTGATGGCGCTGATCATCGACTCTTGGTGGCCGTGCGCGGTGTCGATGACGAGCGTGTCCACGCCCGCGTCGAGCAGCTGCTTGGCCTTGCCCGCCACGTCGCCGTTGATGCCGACGGCGGCGGCGATGCGCAGCCGGCCCTTGGCGTCCACGGCCGGGGTGTACAGCGTGGCCCGCAGGGCGCCCTTGCGGGTGAGGATGCCGGCCAGCCTGCCGTCCTTGTCGACGGCCGGGGCGTAGCGCCGGTTGTGGGTGTCCAGGGTGTTGAAGGCCTCGCGCGGGTCGATGTCCGCGTCCAGGAGCAGCAGGTCCTTGGACATGACCACTTCGAGCTGGGTGAAGCGGTCGACGCCGCTCAGGTCCGCGTCGGTGACGACGCCGACCGGCCGGTGGTTCTCGTCCACGACGACACCGGCGTTGTGCGCCCGCTTGGGCAGCAGCGCGAGGGCGTCGGCGACGGTCTGGTGCGGGGTGAGCACGATCGGGGTGTCCAGCACCAGGTGGCGGCTCTTCACCCAGGAGACGACCTCGGTGACGACCTCGATCGGGATGTCCTGCGGGATGACCACCAGGCCGCCCCGGCGGGCCATCGTCTCGGCCATGCGGCGCCCGGCGATGGCGGTCATGTTGGCGACCACGAGCGGGATGGTGGTGCCCGTACCGTCCGGCGAGCGGAGGTCCACGCCCTGGCGGGAGCCCACCGCGGAGCGGCTCGGCACCATGAAGACGTCGTCGTACGTCAGGTCGTACGCGGGCTGGATGTCATTGAGGAAACGCACGTGCTGCACATCCCAGTCGATCAGAGGTGACCCCCGGACAGGTGTGCCAGGGGGAAAGAGCACGTACTTCATTCTCCCATGGCCGGGCCGTCACCATGCCCCGACAGAACGTCCAGGCTGGTGAGAGGCGCTTAGGAGGTTCCTCCAAGGGCCAGCGCGACGCTGAGCGCCGGGGTGTGGTCGGCGGCCTCGGTGAACACCTCCTGGGCGATCCGCCACTCCTCCGGCCGCGCCTCGGCGTACGGCCGCCAGTTGCGTACGACGATCAGCAGCCCTCGCTCGACCGCGTCCTCCGGCCACACCGTGTGGTCGCCGAGCGAGTCGGCGAGCGCGTCCCAGTTGCGGCCGAACCAGTCCGGCAGCGCCAGCGCCCGGGCGGCGCGGTCCATCAGTCCGGCCTTGTCCGTGACTCCGTCGAGGTCCAGCGTGACCAGGAGTTCCGTCATCTCAGTACCGCCCTGAACGATTGGTAGTGATCATCGGTGTAGTACAGCTCGCCGCCCTGCCCGGTGATCAGGCGGCGGGCCCCGCGGTCGCGCGAGCCGGGTGTCGGCACCGTGTACTCGCGGTAGTAGCCGCGCTGGTGCCTGGGCAGCCGTCCCTCGAAGTTCCCGAAGACGATGCCGTCCCGGGCGTAGGGGTAGGGGCCGCCCCGGTCGATGAGCGCGAGCGTCCTGCGGGCCTCGGCCGGCAGCTCGGACGCCCGGACGGTGGCCATGCCGTGGGCCCAGGAGGGCGCCGACCCGGCGGGGGCACGTGTGCCCTCCCGGCCGGCCGGGTGGGAGGAGCAGCCCGTGAGCAGGACGGCGAGACAGACCAGCAGCCCGGCGCACGCACGCAGGACGGCACGGGGTACGACACGGGGGACGAACCGCAGCAGCATGGCGACGATGCTGCCACGACCGTCCCCGCACGGCCGTACCGTGACCCGCCTTTCCCGCGCGGTACGCACCACCCGCTGCGGGCCCCGTCAGGCCCCGTCGGGGTCCTGGCGGCTGAGCGCGGGCTTCGGGGTCGGCCCCGCCGTCATCAGGTAGTCCGCGGCGGAGGTGTCCGTGACCAGGCTGGTGACCAGCCCGGACCGGAGCACCGCGTCGATCGCGGACGCCTTGCGCTGTCCGCCGGCGATCGCCACGACCTCCGGGATACGGCGCAGCTGGTCGGCCTTGACCGTGATGCACCGCTCCCCCAGGTCGCGGCCGATCCGGCGGCCCTCGGCGTCGAAGAGGTGCGCGGACATCTCGGCGGCGACACCGAGCGAGGCGTAGTGCGCCCGCTCCTCGTCGCTCAGCATGTCGTGCACCGTCGAGATGCCCGGCTCCCAGGAGCCGATGGAGACACAGGCGACCGTGACCTTGTCGAAGTACTCGTACGCCCGGGCGATCCCGGTCTGGCTGCGCAGCGCCGCCGCGGTGGCCGCGTCCGGCAGCAGCATCGGCGCGTAGATGGGGTGCGCGTCGCCGCCCGACACCTGCGCGGCCCGGCGCACCGCCTCCACCGAGCCGCGTTCGGCGGTCCCGGCGTCGTACACGCCCGTCAGCTGCACCACCGTGCACGGCGGCAGCCGGTCGAGCGCCGCCGCCATGTGGATGGTGGACCGGCCCCAGGCCAGCCCCAGCACGTCCCCCTCGTTGACCAGCTCGCCGAGGAGGTCCGCGGCGACCTCGCCGAGGTTCTCCGGGTCGGGGTTCTCCTCGGCGTCGGCCGGGGACTCGACCACGACGGCGTGCCGCAGGCCGTAGCGGGCGCGGAGCGCGTCGGAGCGCTCGGCGTCCAGCTCGGCCGGCACGCGGATCTCGATCCGTACGAGATCCCGTTCGAGGGCCGTCTCCAGGACCCGCGCCACCTTGAAGCGGCTGACGCCGAACTCCTCCGCGATCTGGATCTTGGACTTGCCCTCGAGGTAGAAGCGGCGGGCCATGGCCGCCGCCTGCACCAGCTCTGCGGGTCCCATCCGCATGGCTGACCGGCCCGCCGACATACCCGACACGGCGATCTCCTCACTGCTGTTCACACTTGGATTCGCCGTTCATCCTTGCAGATTCGGCGCGACTGATCCGCCCTGATGGGCGCCGTTCCCTTAACCGTTCATATAGCTGTGGCTCAGTGGTCGCATGCCCAGGACGCCCTGGCGGTCGCCTCCTGGGCCTGGGCGCGCAGGGCGCGCACCGCTTCGGCCGGGTCCTCGGCGCCGTACACGGCCGAACCGGCGACGAACACGTCCGCTCCCGCCTCCGCGCACCGCTCGATCGTCGAGGCCGAGACCCCGCCGTCCACCTGGAGCCACAGCTGGAGGCCGTGCTTGCCGATCAGCTCACGGGTGCGGCGGATCTTGGGCAGCATGATGTCGAGGAAGGCCTGGCCGCCGAAGCCCGGCTCGACCGTCATGATCAGCAGCATGTCGAGTTCCGGCAGCAGGTCCTCGAAGGGCTCGATCGGCGTGGCGGGCTTGAGCGCCATGGAGGCGCGCGCACCCTTGGCGCGGATCTCGCGGGCGAGCCGCACCGGAGCGGCGGCCGCCTCCGCGTGGAAGGTGACGGAGGAGGCACCGGCCTCGACGTACTGGGGAGCCCAGCGGTCGGGGTCCTCGATCATGAGGTGGCAGTCCAGCGGCGTGTCCGTCGCACGGGCCAGGGACTCCACCACCGGTACGCCGAGGGTGAGGTTCGGGACGAAGTGGTTGTCCATGACGTCGACGTGGAGCCAGTCGGCGCCCTGGACCGCCTTGGCCTCCTCCGCGAGTCGGGCGAAGTCGGCGGACAGGATGCTGGGGTTGATCTGCACGGCCATGACCCAAGCCTGCCATGCCGCTGCGCTGGGCTGTAACGGCGGTCTCAGGTTGTGTTTTGTCTGCCGGCCCGGTGGGGGCTGGTCGCGCCCCGCGGCGCAGCCGCATATCGATACAGCCCCGCGCCCCTTCAGGTTGGCAATCCCGACGACGCTTCAGCCGGTACGCCGAATCAGGGCCAGGTACATCGCGTCCGTGCCGTGGAGGTGGGGCCAGAGCTGGATGTCCGGGCCCTCGCCCAGACCGGGCATGTCCGGGAGCAGGGGGCGGGCGTCGATCAGCTCGGTGTCCGGGTGCTGCTTGAGGATGTCGGAGACGACCGCGCGGGTCTCGGCGAGATGGGGCGAGCAGGTGGCGTAGCCGACGACACCGCCGACGCGCACCGAGTCCAGGGCGGTGCGCAGCAGGGACCGCTGGAGCGGGGCGAAGTTGTCCAGGTCCTCCGGGCGCCGCCGCCAGCGCGCCTCGGGCCGCCGGCGCAGCGCGCCGAGCCCGGTGCAGGGCACGTCCATCAGCACCCGGTCGAAGGTGCCGGGCCGCCACGGCGGCCGGGTCCCGTCGGCGGCGATGACCTGGTACGGCCCCGGGTTGCCGTGCAGCGCCCTGGCGACCAGCCCGGCCCGGTGCGGCTGCTTCTCGGAGGCGAGCAGGACGGCCCCGCGCTCGGCGGCGAGCGCGCCCAGCAGCGCGGCCTTGCCGCCCGGCCCGGCGCACCCGTCGAGCCACTTGGTGTCGGAGCCCTCCAGCGGCGCGTTGGCGAGCGCGAGGGCGACCAGCTGGCTGCCCTCGTCCTGGACTCCGGCGCGCCCCTCGCGCACGGCTTCCACCGCGCCCGGCTCCCCGCCCTCGGCGAGCCGCACGGCGTACGGCGACCAGCGCCCCGGCACGGCGGCGTCCTCGCGCAGCAGCTCCTCGGTGGTGGCGCGGCCCGGCCGGGCGACGAGCGTCACCTCGGGCCGCTCGTTGTCGGCCGCGAGCAGCTCCTCGATCCCGGCGCGGCCGCCGCCGAGGGAGTCCCACAGCGCGGAGACGACCCAGCGCGGGTGCGAGTGCATCACGGCGAGATGGTCCTCGGGGTCCTCGTCGTAGGACGGGGCGACCTTGGCGAGCCAGCCGTCGAGGTCGTCCTGCGCGACCTTGCGCAGCACGGCGTTGACGAACTTGGCGCGGCCGTCGCCGAGCACCACCCGGGCCAGCTCCACCGAGGCGGACACGGCGGCGTGGGTCGGGATCCGGGTCCCCAGCAGCTGGTGCACACCGAGGGTGAGAACGTCGAGCACCGGCGGGTCGACCTCGCGCAGCGGCCGGTCGACACAGGCGGCGACCACGGCGTCGTAGGTGCCCTGGCGGCGCAGCGTGCCGTAGACCAGCTCGGTGGCCAGGGCCGCGTCCCGCGCGTCGAAGTCGCCCTTCTCCCGCGCCTTGCGCAGCAGCGGCGGCAGCACGAGGTTGGCGTACGCGTCCCGCTCGTCCACCGCGCGCAGGGCCTCGAAGGCCAGCATGCGGACGGGGTCCTTCTGGGGACGGCGGTAGGGCTTGGCGGGCTTACGGGGCCGCCGGGACTGCTCGCTCACGAAAAAGGTGCTCCGGATGTGATGAGGGGGCTGCGGTGTCCAGCGTACGTCGGCACACCGCCGCCCCCGCCGCCCGGGGCCGCCGCGGCCGTGCTCAGCCGCCGAGCCGCTCGCTCCCGGTGATGCGCACCCCGCGCGCCCAGTCGGCGGCGCGCATCGGCTTCTTGCCCTGGGCCTGCACCCACAGCAGCTCGACGGCGTACGACCCGGTGCCCACGTGCACGCTGTTCTTGCCGACCGCGAGCGCGCCCGGCGCCAGGTCGGTCCGCTCGGGCACCGGGGTGACCTGGATGAGCTTGAGCCGCTCGCCGCGGAAGGTGGTCCAGGCGCCGGGCGCGGGCGTGCAGCCGCGCACCACCCGGTCGACGCGCAGCGCGGGCGCCGCCCAGTCCACCTGGGCGTCCTCGACCGTGATCTTCGGTGCCACGGTGATGCCCTCGGCGGGCTGCGGTACGGCCTTCAGGCTGCCGTCCTCGATGCCGTCCATGGTGGCGGCGAGCAGCCCGGCGCCGGCGAAGGCGAGCCGGGTGAGCAGGTCGCCGCTGGTGTCGGTGGGCCGGATCGCCTCGGTCACCGTGCCGTACACCGGCCCGGAGTCGAGGCCCTCCTCGATGAGGAAGGTGGAGGCGCCGGTGATCTCGTCGCCCGCCATGATGGAGTGCTGCACCGGCGCCGCCCCGCGCCAGGCGGGCAGCAGCGAGAAGTGCAGGTTGACCCAGCCGTGGGCGGGGATGTCCAGGGCGACGCGGGGCAGCAGGGCGCCGTAGGCGACGACCGGGCAGCAGTCGGGGGCGATCTCGGTGAGCCGGGCCAGGAACTCCGGGTCCCGCGGCCGGACCGGCTTCAGCACCTCGATCCCGGCCTCCTCCGCCCGGTCGGCCACGGGCGACGCGACCAGCCTGCGCCCGCGCCCGGCCGGCGCGTCGGGCCGGGTGACGACGGCGGCCACCTCGTGCCGCCCGGAGGCGATCAGGGCGTCCAGGGCGGGAACGGCGACCTCGGGGGTACCGGCGAAGACGAGCTTCATGGGCGGGATCGGGCCTCTCGGGCGGGGGTTGGACCGGGCAGCGCACCAGTCTATGGCCACCGGCGCACAGCCGCCGAGGGCGAGCGACCCCCGCAGGGAACGGAAACCGCGACCCGCGCGCGCCCGGACGACCGGCGTACGCATATGCCCATACGCCCCCAGCCCGTGACCAGCGGAGCGCCCACGCGTTGGTCAAGAGAGAGTTGACCACTTCGGGCCCTCGCGCGGCCCAATTCCTTTCAACGCCGGTTCGAGAGGCTTGTTCATGGCCGACCACGCCACCCACGACGCCCAGGCCCGGGCCAGCCTGCACTTGCTGGTGCGGGACATCGAGCGTGTCCGCCGCCAGGTGGACGCACTGCGCACGCTCACCGCCCAGTTGGGCAATGTCTACCGCCCGCGCCGCTCCGGCCCGTCCACGGGCTTCGTCGTCTACGGACGCGCCCCCGCCCCGACGGTGCGTCTCGCCCAGGAACTCCGCGACAGCGTCGAGACCCTGGTCACGGCCGCCGTCGACTTCGACCGCTCGCTCGGCTTCTCGTGGGACGCGGTGGGCTCGGCGCTCGGCGTCACCAAGCAGGCGGTGCACCGCCGCTACGGCGCCCGCCGCGCCGCCGCCCAGGCCGCCGCCGAGGCCGAGCGGTCACCCGAGCCGACCGGCACCCGCACGCTCAACGTGGGCGCCGGTCTGCCGACGGTCCCCGCGGCCCGCTCCATGCCGACCCAGCCGACCGCGGGCAGCCCGACGCTGCGCGACGACGCCCGGCCGACCGCCTTCCCCGGCCCGCGCAACGGCTGACGCCCCGCCGACCGCCCTCCCGGAAGCCCCCGAACCCTCCCGGGAGGGCCCCACGGACGGCCGTCGGCCGAGGTCAGCCGATGTCCGGCGGATCGATCCGCACCCGCACCGCCTCACCGCTCCCCCGTGCCATGCGGGCGGCCTGCGCGGTCTTCAGGGCGGCGGCCAGCGCGGCACCGCTGCCCGGCGGCACCCGCACCAGCGCCCGCTCCCAGTGTTCGCCGGGCGGCGGCGCGCCGGGTCTGCGCGCCCGCCCCGGCAGCGTGGGCGGCACCGGCACCGGCCCCAACACCTCCGCGTCCGCGGGCAGTTGCACCGCAGCCAGGAACTCGGCGACGGCCGTGGGCACCCCGGACACGGCCGCCATCCGCGACACCGGCGGGAAGCCCAGCTCCGCCCGCTCGGCCAGCTCCCGCACCGCGTGCCCGACGGGATCCCAGCGCACCAGGGCCTGCACCGGCCGCAGGGTCGGCTCGGCCACCACGACCACGGTCCCCCCTTCGCTCTGCGGCCGCACTAGCGCTCCGGCCGCGATCCACCGGCGCAGCGCGTCCTCACCGGCGCGCAGATCCGGCCGGGTGAGCATGGCCCAGCCGTCCAGCAGCAGGGCCGCCGCATAGCCGCCCTCGGCCACCGGCTCGGCGCCCGGGGTGCTCACGACCAGCGCGGGCGCGCCCGGCACGGTGTCCAGCACATGCTCGCGGCCCGAGGTGCGCACCGGTACGGCCGGGAAGGCGCGCCCCAGCTCCTCGGCGGTCCGCCGCGCCCCCACGATCTGGGCGCGCAGCCGGAAGCCTCCGCACTCCGGGCAGTGCCAGGCGTTCTCCGGCTGCCCGCACCAGCCGCAGCGCAGCACGCCCGCGTCCTGCCCCTCGAGCGGCCCGGAGCAGTGCCGGCAGCGCGCGGGCGCCCGGCACCGGTCGCAGGCCATCCGGGGGGTGTAGCCGCGCCGGGGCACCTGGACCAGCACCGGCCCGTGCCGCAGCCCCTCGCGGGCCGCCTGCCAGGCGAGGGTGGGCAGCCGGGCGGCACGGGCCGCCTCGTCCCGGGCGAGGTCCTCGTCGCCCACGGTCCGCACCAGCGGCGCGGTCCGCCGCACCTGTTCCCGCCCGGCCACCAGCGGCCGTGCCCAGCCGGTCTCGACCAGCTGGGCGGCCTCCACGGTGCAGCTCCAACCGCCCAGCAGGAAACCGCACTTGTCCTGCGCGGCGCGCAGCAGCAGCACATCCCGGGCGTGCGGCTGCGGGGCGTGCGGCTCGCTGTGGCTGTCGTCCCCGTCGTCCCAGATGGCGACCAGGCCGAGATCGCGCACCGGCGCGAACATCGCCGCCCGGGTCCCCACGACCGCCCGGACGGCCCCCCGCCGCACCGCGAGCCACTGCGCGTACCGCTTCTCGGGCCCGGCGTCGGCGGTGAGCAGCGCATGCCGGCCGGGGCCCAGCAGCGCGGTCAGGGCGGCGTCGACCCGCCCGGCGGCCCGTCCGTCCGGTACGACGACGAGCGCGCCGCGTCCCGAGGCGAGGGTGGCGGCGACGGCCCGGGCGATCTCCTCGCTCCAGGAGGGCCCGGGCAGCGCATGCCACACGGCCCGGGGCGCCCCGCCGGAGGCCAGCGCCTCCAGGAAGGCCCCGCCGCGCTCGTACCGTGCCCAGGAGCCCGTCTCGGGCGCGGGCGGCGGCGGCAGGGGCTCCGGGGACGGCCGCTGCTCGGCGCGCGCGCTGCGGGGCGGCACGGCCAGCTGGAGGACGTCGGCGAGGCTGCCCGCGTACCGGTCGGCGACGGCCCGGGCGAGCCCCAGCAGCTCCTCGCTCAGCACCGGCTCCGGCGACACCACCTGGGCCAGCGCGGCCAGCGGGCCGGAGTAGTCGGAGTGGGCCAGCCGCTCGATGAGGAAGCCGTCGATGAGCCCCCCGCCCTCCCGGCGGCCCTCGCGCACCCGGCCCCGCCCGGCCCCGAACCGCACCCGCACCCGCACGCCGGGCTGCGCCTGCTCGTCCAGCTCGGCGGGGACGGCGTAGTCGAAGTACCGGTCGAGGTGCAGCACGCCCTTGTCCACGAGGACCCGGGCCACCGGCAGTCGCTCCGCCAGCGCGGCGCCCCGCCAGGTCCGCGGCTTGGCCCGCGGGGTCTTCGCCGTGCGCACGCTCTCCCGGATGAGGGCGAGCTGCTCCGCCGGCGCTCCTTCGCCCGCGCCGTCCCCGTCCCCCGGGTGCACCCCGTCCTCGCTGCTCACGCTTGCATTCTTCCAAACGGGACTGACAACACCGGCTGCCCGCGGACACGCCGAGGCCCGGCTCCCGAGAGGGGAAGCCGGGCCTCGGCGGACAGGCGGGCGGGACTACAGGCCGGCGGCGGCGCGCAGCGCGTCCACGCGGTCGGTGCGCTCCCAGGTGAATTCGGGCAGCTCGCGGCCGAAGTGGCCGTAGGCCGCCGTCTGGGAGTAGATCGGGCGGAGCAGGTCGAGGTCGCGGATGATCGCGGCCGGGCGGAGGTCGAAGACCTCGTCGATGGCCTTCTCGATCTTGTCGGTCTCGATCTTGTGGGTGCCGAAGGTCTCCACGAAGAGACCGACCGGCTCGGCCTTGCCGATCGCGTACGCCACCTGCACCTCGCAGCGCGAGGCCAGACCCGCGGCCACGACGTTCTTGGCGACCCAGCGCATGGCGTAGGCGGCCGAGCGGTCCACCTTGGACGGGTCCTTGCCGGAGAAGGCGCCGCCACCGTGGCGGGCCATGCCGCCGTAGGTGTCGATGATGATCTTGCGGCCGGTCAGGCCCGCGTCACCCATCGGGCCGCCGATCTCGAACCGGCCGGTGGGGTTGACCAGCAGGCGGTAGCCGTCGGTGTCCAGCTTGATGCCGTCCTCCAGCAGCGCCTTCAGCTCCGGCTCCACGACGAACTCGCGGATGTCGGGCGCCAGCAGCGACTCGAGGTCGATGTCGCTGGCGTGCTGCGAGGAGACGACCACCGTGTCGAGGCGGACGGCCTTGTCGCCGTCGTACTCGATGGTGACCTGCGTCTTGCCGTCCGGGCGCAGGTAGGGGATCGTGCCGTTCTTGCGGACCTCGGAGAGGCGCTTGGACAGCCGGTGCGCCAGGAAGATCGGCAGCGGCATCAGGGTGGGCGTCTCGTCGGACGCGTAGCCGAACATCAGGCCCTGGTCGCCGGCGCCCTGCCGGTCCAGCTCGTCGTCGTCGCCCTCGACCCGGGCCTCGTACGCCGCGTCCACACCCTGCGCGATGTCCGGGGACTGCGCGCCGATCGACACCGACACGCCACAGGAGGCGCCGTCGAAGCCCTTCTTGGAGGAGTCGTAACCGATCTCCAGGATCTTGTTGCGGACCAGGCTCGCGATGTCCGCGTACGCCTTGGTCGTCACCTCACCTGCCACGTGCACCAGGCCGGTGGTGATCAGCGTCTCCACGGCGACCCGGGAGGTCGGGTCCTCCCGCAGAAGCGCGTCGAGAATGGTGTCGCTGATCTGGTCAGCGATCTTGTCGGGGTGACCTTCGGTCACGGACTCCGAGGTGAACAGGCGACGGGACACAACGCTCCCTGGGGTTGCAGCGGCTGCTGGCTGATCATTTACGGTCGGTGCGCGGGGCTGCGCCCGGCGCCGACCGTGACAGTTTATCGGTCACACTCGGCCGATGGGTCACTGTCTCGCCTCTCGGAAGCGCTGTGACCTGCGGCACGGGGCATTCTGCCCAACGCCGGGCGGCCTTGGCCAGGGTCGCCACGATCAATTTCAGGCGGCCTTCCACTGCTCCGTCCGGTGAGCGGGGCCGCCGCGGGGTCAGCCGAGCCGCGCTGCGACCAGGTCCCAGACGGTCTCGGCCAGGGCCTCCTTGGGCCCGTACGGCACCGGCGTGTCGCTGCCGTCCGCACCCAGCACGACCGCCTCGTTCTCCTCGGAACCAAAGGTCTTGCGCTCGCCGACCTCGTTGACCACGAGCAGGTCGCAGCCCTTGCGGGCGAGCTTGGCGCGGCCGTTGGCGAGGACGTCGTCGGTCTCCGCGGCGAAGCCGACGATCACCTGTCCGGGGCGGGCCCGTTCGGCGGACAGCTCCGCGAGAATGTCTGGATTTCGCACCAGGACGATCGGGTCGGGCTCCTGGCCGTCCCGCTTCTTGATCTTGCCGGCCGCGTAGACGGCCGGACGGAAGTCGGCCACGGCGGCGGCCATGACGACGGCGTCGGCGTCCGCCGCGGCCTTCAGGACCGCCTCGCGCAGCTGTACGGCGGTGCCGACCGGGACCACGTCCACACCGGCCGGGTCGGGCAGCGCGGTGTTGGCCGCGACCAGCGTCACCCGGGCGCCCCGGGCCGCGGCGGTGCGGGCGAGGGCGTAGCCCTGCTTGCCGGAGGAGCGGTTGCCGAGGAAGCGCACCGGGTCGAGGGGCTCGCGGGTGCCGCCCGCCGAGACGACCACATGGCGGCCCTTCAGGTCGGGCTCGGTGACGCCGCGGGCCAGCACCCGGCGGCAGACCTCGAAGATCTCGGCCGGGTCGGGCAGCCGGCCCTTGCCGGTGTCGACGCCGGTGAGGCGGCCGACGGCGGGCTCGATGACGACGGCGCCGCGCCGGCGCAGGGTCGCCACGTTCTCCTGGGTGGCCGGGTGCTCCCACATCTCGGTGTGCATCGCCGGGGCGAAGACGACCGGACAGCGGGCGGTGAGCAGGGTGTTGGTGAGCAGGTCGTCGGCGAGGCCGTGGGCGGCCTTGGCGAGCATGTCGGCCGTCGCCGGGGCCACCACCACCAGGTCGGCGTGCTGGCCGATGCGGACGTGCGGGACCTCGTGGACGCTGTCCCAGACCTCGGTGGAGACGGGGTTGCCGGACAGGGCGGACCAGGTGGCGGCGCCGACGAAGTGCAGCGCGGAGGCGGTGGGCACCACGCGGACGTCATGGCCCGACTCCGTCAGCCTTCTCAGCAGCTCGCACGCCTTGTAGGCGGCGATGCCACCGCTGACTCCCAGCACGACCTTGGGCTTGTCCACGCTCACTCCCCGGACTCGGAACCCTGCAACACCAATGACACACCACAGGCCCGGCAGCGTGACTGCCGGGCCTGTGGATAAGTCAATCGCAGTCTGAAAGTACTACTGCGCCGGGCCCTCGATGGCCTCGGACGTCAGCAGACCCGCGTTGATCTCCCGCAGGGCGATCGAGAGCGGCTTCTCGTGGACATGGGTGTCGACGAGCGGACCGACGTACTCGAGGAGGCCCTCGCCGAGCTGCGAGTAGTACGCGTTGATCTGGCGGGCACGCTTGGCCGCGTAGATCACGAGGCTGTACTTCGAGTCGGTGGCCTCGAGAAGCTCGTCGATCGGCGGGTTGATGATGCCCTCGGGCGCGGTGATGGAAGAGGACACGCTCTACCTTCCGATGGATGGGAAAAGATCATTTCTGATCACACACTCGTGATCAGACAACATCCATCAAGGCTAGCAGCTCGCGGGCCACGTCCTCGACGGAGGTGTTCACCAAGGTCTCGTCGAACTCCGGCTCGGCCGCCAGCTCGGTCCGGGCGGCCGCCAGGCGGCGCTCGATGACCTCGGGCGACTCGGTCCCCCGGCCGGTCAGCCTGCGCACCAGCTCCTCCCAGGAGGGCGGAGCGAGGAACACCAGCTGGGCGTCGGCCATGGAGGCGCGAACCTGCCGGGCGCCCTGGAGATCGATCTCCAGCAGCACGGGCTCGCCGTTCTCCAGCCGCTCCTGCACGGCCGCGCGGGGCGTGCCGTACCGGTTGCCGGCGAACTCGGCCCACTCCAGCAGCTCGCCGTTGGCGATCAGCTTGTCCATCTCGTCGTCGGTCACGAAGAAGTAGTGGACTCCGTGCTGCTCACCAGGGCGCGGCTTGCGGGTCGTCGCCGACACCGAGAGCCAGACCTCGGGGTGTTCCTTGCGCATATGGGCGACGACCGTGCTCTTGCCGACCCCGGAGGGGCCGGAGAGCACGGTCAGCCGCGGACGTTCACTCATGCAGCGATTATTCCAGCAATCCCGGGGTGCCCGGGACTCCTGGTCCGACAGCAGCCGGACTCAGGAGCCGGTGCTGCCGAACTCACGCTCCAGGGAGGCGATCTGGTTGGAACCGAGACCGCGCACACGGCGGCTCTCGGAGATCCCCAGACGCTCCATGATCTGCTTGGCGCGGACCTTGCCCACGCCCGGCAGGGACTCCAGCAGGGCGGAGACCTTCATCTTGCCGATGACGTCGTTCTCCTGGCCCTGCTTGATGACCTCGTGCAGGGAGGCGCCGGAGTGCTTGAGTCGATTCTTGACCTCGGCCCGCTCCCGGCGAGCCGCGGCGGCCTTTTCGAGCGCGGCTGCGCGCTGTTCAGGGGTAAGGGGCGGAAGAGCCACGCCTACGTCACCTCGGATGTCGAACTGTCGGATACGGACCGGTGAGGAACCTAGTCGCCCCACACCTGGGGAGCCACGAGCAACACGCTTCACCCGTTCTCCCCCATTGCCTGAAGGGCGTGGGAGGTACCCCCACTGCTCGGAGACTAGCGGGCAAGTTCGCCAGAGTCAGCGAGAACAGCGGAAAAGTCCTGGTCAGCCTCCGTCAGGCCGGACATTTGGGACATAATGCCCCGGTTTTGAAGATGTATTCACACGGAACCCGTCACCGCGCCGCCCGCAGGGAGACCCCGCACGGGGGTCAGGCACCCGCCACGGCCGCCTGGATCTCCTCCGCGAACCGCTCGGCCGCCCCGCGCAGCGCCCCAGCGTCGGGACCGTGCCGCAGCACACCCCGGCTGACGTTCGGCACCACGTTGCGCACGGCCGCCCCGAAGACCCGCGGCAGGTCCGCCGGGGTCGCGCCCTGGGCTCCGATGCCGGGCGCGAGCAGCGGACCGTTGACGGCGAGGTCGTACGAGGAGAGGTCGCCGAGCGTGGCGCCGACCACCGCGCCGAAGGAGCCCAGCGGCTTCTCGCCCGCGTTCTCGGCGGCCAGGTGGGCCAGCATGGTCGCCCCGACCGTCCGGCCGTCGGCGCGCACGGCGTGCTGCACCTCGCCGCCCTCCGGGTTCGAGGTCAGCGCCAGCACGAACAGGCCCGCCCCGCTCTCCCGGGCCAGGGCGACGGCCGGGCTGAGCGAGCCGTAGCCGAGGTACGGCGAGACGGTCAGCGCGTCCGAGAACAGCGGGGCGTCCTTGTGCAGGAACGCCTCGGCGTAGGCCGCCATGGTGGAGCCGATGTCGCCGCGCTTGGCGTCCATCACGACCAGGGCGCCGGCCGCGCGCGCCTCCTGCACCGACTTCTCCAGGACGGCGAGGCCGCGCGAGCCGAACCGCTCGAAGAAGGCGCTCTGCGGCTTCAGGACCGCCACCCGGTCGGCCATGGCCTCCACGACCGTGCGGCTGAACCGCTCCAGGCCCGCCACGTCGTCGTTCAGGCCCCACTCGGCGAGCAGGGAGGCGTGCGGGTCGATGCCGACGCACAGCGGGCCGCGCTCGTCCATGGCACGGCGCAGCCGGGCGCCGAAGGGCTCGAGAACAGTCATACGGGCTTCCTCACATCGGCGCCGACCGCGTCGGCGAGGGTGGCGTAGGGGCTGGTGCGCAGACGGGCCGCGAGGCCCTTGTGGATCGCCCGGGACCAGAACGGCCCGTGGTAGATGAAGGCGCTGTAGCCCTGGACCAGCGTGGCACCGGCCAGGATGCGCTGCCAGGCGTCCTCGGCGGTCTCGATGCCGCCCACGCCCACCAGGGTGATCCGGTCGCCCACACGCGCGTACAGGCGGCGCAGCACCTCCAGGGAGCGCGCCTTGAGCGGGGCGCCGGACAGCCCGCCGGTCTCCCGCACCAGCGCGGGCGGGGACTGAAGGCCGAGGCCCTCGCGCGCGATGGTGGTGTTGGTGGCGATGATGCCGTCCAGGCCCAGCTCCACGGCCAGGTCGGCGACGGCGTCGACGTCCTCGTCGGCGAGATCGGGGGCGATCTTCACCAGGAGCGGGACGTGCCGGTCCGCCACCATGCGGTCGGCGGCCTCGCGGACGGCGGTCAGCAGCGGGCGCAGGTGGTCGACGGCCTGGAGGTTGCGCAGGCCGGGCGTGTTCGGCGAGGAGACGTTGACGACCAGGTAGTCGGCGTACGGCGCGAGCCGCTCGGCGGACTTCACGTAGTCCGCGACGGCCTCGGCCTCCGGGACGACCTTGGTCTTGCCGATGTTCACGCCGACGACCGTCCGGAAGACGGGCTGCCGGGTCGCCAGGCGGGCCGCCACGGCGAGCGAGCCGTCGTTGTTGAAGCCCATGCGGTTGATGAGCGCGCGGTCCTTCACGAGCCGGAAGAGTCGCTTGGGCGGGTTGCCGGGCTGCGGCTCGCCGGTGACCGTGCCGATCTCGACATGGTCGAAGCCGAGCATCGACATCCCGTCGATCGCGACGGCGTTCTTGTCGAAGCCGGCCGCAAGGCCGAAGGGGCCGTGCATGCGCAGCCCGAAGGCCTCGGTGCGCAGCTCCTTGTACCGGGGCGCGAGGGCGGCCGCGACGAAGGTGCGCAGGCCGGGGACGCGGGCGGCGAGGCGGATCCAGCGGAACGCGAGGTGATGCGCCTGCTCCGGGTCCATCCGGGTGAAGACCAGACGGAAGAAAAGCTTGTACATGTACGTGTCCTCATGAAGCCTCATGAAGAGGGGGACACCGTTTCCGGTGTCCCCCTCAAGGGCTGCTAGTCGCGGGCCGCGGTCAGGTGTTCCGCGTGTTCCTGGAGCGAGCGGACGCCCACCTCGCCACGGTTGAGGGCGTCGATGCCCTGGACGGCCGCGGCGAGGGCCTGGACGGTCGTCAGACAGGGGACCGAGCGGGCCACGGCCGCCGTACGGATGTCGTAGCCGTCGAGGCGGCCGCCGGTGCCGTACGGGGTGTTGACGATGAGGTCGACCTCGCCGTCGTGGATGAGCTGGACGATGGTCTTCTCGCCGTTCGGGCCGGTGCCCTCGGACTGCTTGCGCACCACGGAGGCGTTGATGCCGTTGCGCTTGAGGACCTCGGCGGTGCCGGAGGTGGCGAGCAGCTCGAAGCCATGAGCGACCAGCTCGCGCGCCGGGAAGATCATCGAGCGCTTGTCCCGGTTGGCGACCGAGATGAACGCGCGGCCCTTGGTGGGCAGCGGGCCGTAGGCACCCGCCTGCGACTTGGCGTACGCCGTGCCGAAGACCGAGTCGATGCCCATGACCTCGCCAGTGGAGCGCATCTCCGGGCCGAGGACGGTGTCCACGCCGCGGCCCTGGATGTCGCGGAAGCGCGACCAGGGCATGACGGCCTCCTTGACGGAGATCGGCGCGTCCAGCGGCAGCTCGCCGCCGTCACCGCGCTTCGGCAGCAGCCCCTCCGCGCGCAGCTCGGCGATGGTCGCGCCCAGCGAGATCCGGGCGGCGGCCTTGGCGAGCGGCACCGCGGTCGCCTTCGAGGTGAAGGGGACCGTACGCGAGGCGCGCGGGTTGGCCTCCAGCACGTAGAGGATGTCGCCGGCCATCGCGAACTGGATGTTGATCAGGCCGCGCACGCCGACGCCCTTGGCGATGGCCTCGGTGGAGGCGCGCAGCCGCTTGACGTCGAAGCCGCCGAGGGTGATCGGGGGCAGGGCGCACGCCGAGTCGCCGGAGTGGATGCCGGCCTCCTCGATGTGCTCCATGACACCGCCGAGGTACAGCTCCTCGCCGTCGTAGAGCGCGTCGACGTCGATCTCGATCGCGTCGTCCAGGAAGCGGTCGACGAGGACCGGCCGGGACGGGCTGATCTCGGTCGACTCGGCGATGTAGCTGGCCAGGCGGGGCTCGTCGTAGACGATCTCCATGCCGCGGCCGCCGAGGACGTACGACGGCCGGACCAGGACCGGGTAGCCGATCTCGTCGGCGATGGCCTTGGCCTCGGCGAAGGTGGTGGCCGTGCCGTGCTTCGGGGCGGGCAGACCGGCCTCGGCGAGGACCCGGCCGAAGGCGCCGCGGTCCTCGGCGGCGTGGATGGCCTCCGGGGAGGTGCCGACGATCGGCACGCCGTTGTCCTTCAGGGCCTGCGCGAGACCCAGCGGGGTCTGGCCGCCGAGCTGGACGACGACGCCCGCGACCGGGCCCGCCTGCTGCTCCGCGTGGACGATCTCCAGCACGTCTTCCAGCGTCAGCGGCTCGAAGTACAGGCGGTCGGAGGTGTCGTAGTCCGTGGAGACGGTCTCCGGGTTGCAGTTGACCATCACGGTCTCGTACCCGGCGTCGGACAGCGCGAAGGAGGCGTGGACGCAGGAGTAGTCGAACTCGATGCCCTGGCCGATGCGGTTCGGGCCGGAGCCCAGGATGATGACGGCCGGCTTCTCGCGGGACGCCACCTCCGACTCCTCGTCGTAGGCCGAGTAGAAGTACGGCGTCTTCGCGGCGAACTCGGCGGCGCAGGTGTCGACCGTCTTGTAGACCGGGCGGATGCCGAGCGCGTGCCGGACCTCGCGGACGACGTCCTCGCGCAGGCCGCGGATCTCGCCGATCTGCTGGTCGGAGAAGCCGTGCCGCTTGGCCTCGCCGAGCAGTTCGCGCGTCAGCTCGGGGGCCTCGGCCAGCTCGTCCGCGATCTCCTTGATCAGGAAGAGCTGGTCCACGAACCAGGGGTCGATCTTCGTGTAGTCGAAGATCTCCTCCGGCGTGGCGCCCGCCCGGATGGCCTGCATGACCGTGTTGATCCGGCCGTCGGTGGGCCGTACGGCCTCGCGCAGCAGGGTGTCCTTGTCGCCGGGGTCGCCGACGAAGGTGAACTGGCTGCCCTTCTTCTCCAGCGAGCGCAGCGCCTTCTGGAAGGCCTCGGGGAAGTTGCGGCCGATGGCCATGGCCTCGCCGACCGACTTCATGGTGGTGGTCAGCGTGGAGTCGGCCTGCGGGAACTTCTCGAAGGCGAAGCGCGGGGCCTTGACGACCACGTAGTCGAGCGTGGGCTCGAAGGAGGCCGGGGTCTCCTGGGTGATGTCGTTGGGGATCTCGTCCAGGGTGTAGCCGACCGCCAGCTTGGCGGCGATCTTGGCGATCGGGAAGCCGGTCGCCTTGGAGGCGAGCGCCGAGGACCGGGACACGCGCGGGTTCATCTCGATGACGATCACACGACCGTCCTCGGGGTTCACCGCGAACTGGATGTTGCAGCCGCCGGTGTCGACGCCGACCTCGCGGATCACGGCGATGCCGACGTCCCGCAGGATCTGGTACTCGCGGTCGGTCAGCGTCATCGCGGGCGCGACGGTGATCGAGTCACCGGTGTGCACGCCCATCGGGTCGAAGTTCTCGATGGAGCAGACGACCACGACGTTGTCGTGCTTGTCGCGCATCAGCTCCAGCTCGTACTCCTTCCAGCCGAGGATGGACTCCTCCAGGAGCACCTCGGTGGTCGGGGAGAGCGTGAGGCCCTGGCCGGCGATGCGGCGCAGCTCCTCCTCGTCGTGCGCGAAGCCGGAGCCGGCGCCGCCCATGGTGAAGGACGGGCGGACGACGACCGGGTAGCCGCCGAGGGTCTCGACGCCCTGGAGGACGTCGTCCATGGTGTGGCAGATGACCGAGCGGGCGGACTCGCCGTACCCGATCTTCTTGCGGACCTCCTCCACGACCTCCTTGAACAGGTCGCGGTCCTCGCCCTTGTGGATCGCCTCGGGCTTGGCGCCGATCAGCTCCACGCCGTACTTGGCCAGGACGCCGTTCTCGTGCAGCGAGATCGCGGTGTTCAGGGCCGTCTGACCGCCCAGGGTGGGCAGCAGGGCGTCGGGGCGCTCCTTGGCGATGATCTTCTCGACGAACTCGGGGGTGATCGGCTCGACGTAGGTGGCGTCGGCGATCTCCGGGTCGGTCATGATCGTCGCCGGGTTGGAGTTGACGAGGACCACGCGCAGGCCTTCGGCCTTGAGCACGCGGCACGCCTGGGTGCCGGAGTAGTCGAACTCGGCGGCCTGGCCGATGACGATCGGGCCGGAGCCGATGACCAGGACGGACTGGATATCGGTGCGCTTAGGCACGCTGGCCCTCCATCAGGGAGACGAAGCGGTCGAACAGGTAGGCGGCGTCGTGCGGACCGGCGGCCGCTTCGGGGTGGTACTGGACGGAGAAGGCGGGCTGGTCGAGCAGCTGGAGCCCCTCCACGACGTTGTCGTTCAGGCAGACGTGCGAGACCTCGGCGCGGCCGAACTTCGTCTCGCTGACCTGGTCGAGCGGCGCGTCCACGGCGAAGCCGTGGTTGTGCGCGGTGACCTCGACCTTGCCGGTCGTACGGTCCTGGACCGGCTGGTTGATGCCCCGGTGGCCGTACTTCAGCTTGTAGGTGCCGAAGCCGAGCGCGCGGCCGAGGATCTGGTTGCCGAAGCAGATGCCGAACAGCGGCGTCTTCCGCTCCAGGACGGCGGTCATGAGGGCCACCGGGCCGTCGGCGGTCGCCGGGTCGCCGGGGCCGTTGGAGAAGAACACACCGTCCGGGTTGACGGCGTAGACGTCCTCGACGGACGCGGTGGCGGGCAGCACGTGCACCTCGATGCCGCGCTCGGCCATGCGCTGCGGGGTCATGCCCTTGATGCCGAGGTCGATCGCGGCGACGGTGAACTTCCTGGTGCCGATCGCGGGGACGACGTACGCCTCCTTGGTCGCGACCTCCTCGTACAGGCTCGCGCCCTTCATGTGCGGCTGGGCCTGCACCCGGGCGAGCAGCTCGGAGTCGGCCGCGATCGCCTCGCCGGAGAAGATGCCGGCGCGCATGGAGCCGCGCTCGCGCAGATGGCGGGTGAGGGCGCGGGTGTCGATGCCGGAGATGCCGACCACGCCCTGCCGCTCCAGCTCGTCGTCGAGGGAGCGCTTGGCGCGCCAGTTGGACGGCACGCGCGCGGGATCGCGCACGACATAGCCGGAGACCCAGATGCGGCTCGACTCGTCGTCCTCGTCGTTCCAGCCCGTGTTGCCGATCTGCGGGGCGGTCGCGACGACGATCTGGCGGTCGTACGACGGGTCGGTGAGGGTCTCCTGGTAGCCGGTCATGCCGGTGGAGAACACGGCCTCGCCGAAGGTCTCCCCCACGGCCCCGTAGGCGCGGCCGCGGAAGAGGCGGCCGTCCTCCAGGACGAGAACGGCGGGAACCCTGGCGGCTCCCCTGGTGGAGGTCGTCATCGTGCGCCTTCCGTGTCGTTGATCATGTGGTTCAGGGTGTCGGCCCACTCGGTGTGCTCGGCCGCGTGGTCGGAGCGGAACCCGGAGTCGATCAGCTTGTCGCCGTGTGCCCAGGTCACCACCAGCAGCCCGCCCTCGGTGAGGACCTTGCCGGCGATGCCCTTGTCGAGGCGGGCGCCGCGCAGCGCGGCGGTGGGGACGAAGAAGTCGGTCGCTCCGGGACGCTCGACCTCCAGGCCTTGGTCGGTCAGGGTCAGCTCGACCCGGCTGCGGGTGCCGAGGCCGTGGGCCACGATCCGGTCCAGCCACTGTCCTGCCGTGGTGGAGCCGTGGTAGCGGCCGCTCAGCTTCAGTTTCGCCGGACCGGACTGCTGCGGCGCGCCGGGCAGCGCCGGCAGGTCGCCCTGGAGCGTGCCGCGCCACTTCCAGCCCTCGCGCATCAGCCAGTAGACGAGCGCGACGAAGAGCAGGAGTCCGACGAGCCAGCCGATGCGGGCCGGCCAGTCGGTGACCTCGGCCGATCGCTTGGCCTCGGCCAGCAGGATTACTGGTGTCACGTGAGCTTCCCGTCGACGAGCGTGGCCTTGCCCCGCAGCCACGTGTGCGTCACACGGCCCGGCAGCTCGCGGCCCTCGTACGGGGTGTTGCGGCTGCGCGAGGCGAAGCCCGCGGGGTCCACCTGGCCACGGTATGCCGTGTCGACGAGGGTGAGGTTGGCGGGCTCACCTGCCGAGACGGGACGGCCGTGCCCGGTGGCCTGTCCGATCTGCGCGGGCTTGACGGACATCCGGTCGGCGACGCCGGCCCAGTCCAGCAGGCCCGTGTCGACCATGGTCTCCTGGACCACTGACAACGCGGTCTCCAGGCCGACCATGCCCATGGCGGCGGCGGCCCACTCGCAGTCCTTGTCCTCGTGCGGGTGCGGGGCGTGGTCGGTGGCGACGATGTCGATCGTGCCGTCCGCGAGCGCCTCGCGCAGGGCCATGACGTCGCGCTCGGTGCGCAGCGGCGGGTTGACCTTGTAGACCGGGTTGTACGTGCGCACCAGCTCGTCGGTGAGGAGCAGGTGGTGCGGGGTGACCTCGGCGGTGACCTGGATGCCGCGGGACTTGGCCCAGCGGACGATCTCCACCGAGCCGGCGGTCGACAGGTGGCAGATGTGGACGCGGGAGCCGACGTGCTCGGCGAGCAGCACGTCCCGCGCGATGATCGACTCCTCGGCGACGGCCGGCCAGCCGCCCAGGCCCAGCTCGGCGGAGACGATGCCCTCGTTCATCTGGGCGCCCTCGGTCAGCCGCGGCTCCTGCGCGTGCTGGGCAACGACACCGCCGAAGGCCTTCACGTACTCCAGCGCACGGCGCATGATCACGGCGTCGTCCACGCACTTGCCGTCGTCGGAGAAGACGGTCACGCCCGCGGCCGACTCGTGCATGGCACCCAGCTCGGCGAGCTTCCGGCCCTCCAGTCCGACGGTGACGGCACCGATGGGCTGGACGTCGCAGTAGCCGTGCTCCCTGCCGAGCCGCCAGACCTGCTCCACGACACCGGCGGTGTCGGCGACGGGGAAGGTGTTGGCCATGGCGAACACGGCGGTGTAGCCGCCACAGGCGGCCGCGCGGGTGCCGGTGAGGACCGTCTCGGAGTCCTCGCGGCCCGGCTCACGCAGATGGGTGTGCAGGTCGACCAGGCCCGGCAGCAGCACCTTGCCGCCGGCCTCGACCACCTCGGCGCCGTCGGCGGACAGGCCCGTGCCGACCGCCTCGATGACCTCGCCGTCGATCAGCACGTCCTGCGGCTCGCCGCCGAGCACCTTCGCACCACGGATCAGGATCTTGCTCATGGGTCTTACTTCTCCTCAGTGCGGGTCTGGGCGGGCTCGTTTCCGCCGAGCAGCAGGTACAGCACGGCCATCCGGATGGAGACACCGTTGGCGACCTGCTCGACGACGGTGCAGCGCTCGGAGTCGGCGACCTCGGCGGTGATCTCCATGCCGCGCACCATCGGGCCGGGGTGCATCACGATGGCGTGCTCGGGCATCTTCGCCATGCGGTCGCCGTCGAGGCCGTAGCGCCGCGAGTACTCGCGCTCGGTCGGGAAGAAGGCGGCGTTCATGCGCTCGCGCTGGACGCGGAGCATCATCACCGCGTCCGACTTCGGCAGCACGCTGTCGAGGTCGTACGACACCTCGCACGGCCAGGTCTCGACGCCGACCGGCACCAGGGTGGGCGGTGCGACCAGGGTGACCTCGGCGCCGAGGGTGTGCAGCAGGTCCACGTTGGAGCGGGCGACCCGGCTGTGCAGGACGTCGCCGACGATGGTGATCCGCTTGCCTGCGAGGTCCTGGCCGAGCCCGGCGTCCCGGCCGACCAGCCGGCGGCGCATGGTGAACGCGTCCAGCAGGGCCTGGGTGGGGTGCTGGTGGGTGCCGTCGCCGGCGTTGATGACGGCGGCGTCGATCCAGCCGGAGTTCGCCAGGCGGTAGGGCGCTCCGGAGGCGCCGTGCCGGATGACGACGGCGTCGACGCCCATGGCCTCCAGCGTCTGGGCGGTGTCCTTGAGGGACTCGCCCTTGGACACGCTGGAGCCCTTGGCGGAGAAGTTGATGACGTCCGCGGAGAGGCGCTTCTCGGCGGCTTCGAAGGAGATACGCGTGCGCGTGGAGTCCTCGAAGAAGAGGTTGACGACGGTGCGGCCGCGCAGGGTCGGCAGCTTCTTGATCGGCCGGTCGGCGACCCGGGCCATCTCCTCGGCGGTGTCGAGGATCAGGACGGCGTCGTCGCGGGTGAGGTCGGCGGCCGAGATGAGATGACGCTGCATCTGTCAGGCTCCGTAAGGCGATTCAAACGGGAGGATTCGGGCAAATCCGGGCGCGTGTCGGCAGGCCGGAGCGAGCCGTGCGCCTGGCTTGCTACTGGTCGGCCGGCTTGACACCGAGCAGCACGGTGTCGCGACCGTCCTCCTCGGCGAGCTGGACCTTGACCGTCTCCCGCAGCGACGTGGGGAGGTTCTTGCCGACGTAGTCGGCACGGATCGGCAGTTCCCGGTGGCCGCGGTCGACCAGGACCGCCAGCTGCACCGCGCGCGGGCGCCCGATGTCGTTCAGGGCGTCCAGGGCGGCGCGGATGGTGCGGCCGGAGAAGAGCACGTCGTCGACGAGGACGACCAGGCGGCCGTCGAGGCCGTCACCGGGGATCTCGGTGCGAGCGAGCGCGCGCGGCGGATGCATGCGCAGGTCGTCGCGGTACATCGTGATGTCGAGCGAGCCGACGGGGACCTTGCGGTCGGTGATCTGCTCCAGCTTGGCGGCGAGCCGCTGGGCGAGGAAGACGCCGCGCGTCGGGATGCCGAGGAGCACCACGTCGTCGGCGCCCTTGGCGCGTTCGACGATCTCGTGGGCGATACGGGTCAGCACCCGCGCGATGTCGGGGCCTTCGAGAACGGGCCGGGCATCGGACGCCTGCGGATGCGCATACGGGTCGTGCTTGTCCATACGAAACGGACCTCCTTCTCCGCCTCACGGGACGGACCTTAAAGGACGTCGGAATTGCGCCATCCACCGTATCAGGTCCCCGGGAGCCCTCCGATCACCCCCTTGGCCTAATCGGTGGTCACTACCACGGAAGAGTCGGTGTGGACCATTCGGCTTGACGCAGAAGAGTCACGCTGCGTAACCTCACAGTGAGTTACCAGCCGCGCGGCGGGAAAACAGCCGGCCGCGTCGACACAGTGTCCGGGGAGCTATATGTCCAGCGAATACGCCAAACAGCTCGGGGCGAAGCTCCGTGCCATCCGCACCCAGCAGGGCCTTTCCCTCCACGGTGTCGAGGAGAAGTCCCAGGGTCGCTGGAAGGCCGTGGTGGTCGGTTCGTACGAGCGCGGCGACCGCGCCGTGACCGTGCAGCGCCTTGCCGAGCTGGCCGATTTCTATGGCGTTCCGGTGCAGGAGCTCCTGCCGGGCACCACGCCGGGCGGCGCCGCCGAGCCGCCGCCGAAGCTGGTCCTGGACCTGGAGCGGCTGGCCACCGTGCCGGCCGAGAAGGCGGGCCCCTTGCAGCGGTACGCGGCCACGATCCAGTCCCAGCGCGGTGACTACAACGGCAAGGTGCTGTCGATCCGCCAGGACGACCTGCGCACACTCGCCGTCATCTACGACCAGTCGCCCTCGGTCCTCACCGAGCAGCTGATCAGCTGGGGCGTCCTGGACGCGGACGCGCGCCGCGCCGTGGCCACCCACGAAGAGGCGTAACCGCTCCAGCGGGGCCAGCAGAAACGTGCCGCCGGGGTGGCCGGAACCTTATGGGTCCGGCCACCCCGGCGGCGTTTTCACGGTCGCCGAAGAAAAGCGCCGTCGCCGTAGAGAAACGCCGTCGCCGCGGAGATGCGCCGGAGGGCCCGCAGCACAGGCGTGCTGCGGGCCCTCCGGCGTCGGCGTAACGGCTGTTTACGCCTGGTCGCGGCGCAGGGACGGCTTGAGCTCCTTCAGCCGGCCCAGCAGGCCGTTGACGAACGCGGGCGACTCGTCGGTCGAGAACTCCTTCGCCAGCTGCACCATCTCGTCCAGCACGACGGCGTCCGGGGTCTCGTCGACCCAGATCAGCTCGTACGCGCCCAGCCGCAGGATGTTGCGGTCCACGACGGGCATCCGGTCGAGCGTCCAGCCGACCGCGTACTGGGCGATCAGCTCGTCGATCCGCTTGGCGCGCCCGGCGTAGCCCTCGACCAGCTGCATCGTGTACTCGCTGACCGGCGGCTGCCGGGTGTCGGTCCGGGACAGCCGGACCCAGTCGGCGAGGACCGTCAGGACGTCGGCGCCGCGCTGGTCGCCCTCGAAGAGGATCTGGAAGGCGCGCTTGCGGGCCGTGTTGCGAGCAGCCACGGTTAGCTGTTCACCCGGCCGAGGTAGTCGCTCGTGCGGGTGTCGACCTTGATCTTCTCACCGGTGGTGATGAAGAGCGGGACCTGGATCTGGTGGCCGGTCTCCAGCTTGGCCGGCTTGGTGCCACCGGTGGACCGGTCGCCCTGGAGGCCGGGCTCGGTCTCGGCGACCGTCAGCTCGACGGCGGCCGGCAGCTCGACGAAGAGCACCTCGCCCTCGTGCTGGGCGACGGTGGCCTCGAAGCCCTCGATCAGGAAGTTGGCGGCGTCGCCGACGGACTTGCGGTCGACCATCAGCTGGTCGTACGTGTCCATGTCCATGAAGACGAAGTAGTCGCCGTCCATGTACGAGAACTGCATGGTCCGCTTGTCGACAGTGGCCGTCTCGACCTTGACGCCGGCGTTGAAGGTCTTGTCGACGACCTTGCCGGACAGCACGTTCTTGAGCTTGGTGCGCACGAAGGCCGGGCCCTTGCCGGGCTTGACGTGCTGGAACTCGACGACGGACCAGAGCTGGCCGCCTTCGAGCTTGAGCACCATGCCGTTCTTGAGGTCGTTCGTGGAAGCCACGGTTGCGGAATCTCCTGGACTGACGTGGACGACCCCGGGGCACGCACTCCTACAGCGCGAGCAGCTCCTTGGTCGTGATGGTGAGTAGCTCGGGTCCGCCGTCCGCCTCGGGGCGTACGACGAGCGTGTCATCGATCCGGACACCGCCCCGGCCCGGGAGGTGGACCCCCGGTTCGACGGTGACCGGCACGCAAGCGTCCAGTTTACCCATGGCGGAGGGCGCCAACTGCGGGTCCTCGTCGATTTCGAGTCCGACCCCGTGTCCGGTCAGCGGTGGCAGGGCTTCCGCATAGCCCGCGGAGTCCAGTACCTGGCGTGCCGCGCGGTCCACGTCACGGTAGGCGGCGCCGGGGGCCAGCGCCTCGCGTCCGGCCCGCTGAGCGGCGAAGACGAGGTCGTAGAGCTGGATCTGCCAGTCGGCGGGCGAGGTGCCGATCACGAAGGTGCGGCCGATCTCGCAGCGGTAGCCGCGGTAGGTGGCACCGAGGCAGACCGAGAGGAAGTCGCCCTCCTCCACCCGCCGGTCGGTGGGCCGGTGGCCACGGCGGCCGGAGTGCGGGCCGGCGGCCACGGAGGTGGGGAAGGCCGGGCCGTCGGCGCCGTGGTCGACCAGCCGGCGCTCCAGCTCCAGCGCGAGATGCCGTTCGGTGCGGCCGACCAGGATGGACTCCAGCAGCTCGCCGAGGGCCTGGTCGGCGATCTCGGCGCCGATGCGGAGGCAGGAGATCTCCTCCTCGTCCTTGACGACCCGGAGCTGTTCCACGGCGGCGCCGAGGTCGGTCAGGCGGATCCTCGGGGCCACCGAGGAGAGGGCTCGGTGCCGCGCCACGGTGAGGTGGTGCTCCTCCACCGCCAGCGAGTCGGCGCCCTGCCCCGCGGCCAGGCCGGCCGCCGCGACGGCGGCGTCGCCGCCCGTGGGCACGGTGTGCAGCCGCAGGTGTTCGTCCGGCCTGCCCTCGTAGGGGCGGTCCTCGGGCGGGCCCGCGCACACGAGGAGATCCTCATGTCTGCCGAGGAGCAGGGCGGCGCCCCGCGGGGCCGCGGCCGCGAGGTAGCGCACATTGGCGGGGCGGGTGATGAGCGCCGCCGCGGTGCCGGCCGCGGTGACGTGGTCCCTCAGCCGGGATCGGCGGTTCGCGTACACCTCTGACATGAGATGAGCGTAGGAGTTTTGACCGACTTCTGCTGGTTGGGTGGGTCCGAGTGGGGTTTGGGGCGGAAGTCACCAGTTCGGAGGGCTTGCTATGGCTCTGGCCAGGACGTCGTCCAGGACCTTCGCCGTGCCGGGGACATCGAGCTGGGAGTTGTCGATGATCGGCAGGCCCGAGCCGTACCAGCCCGCCATGCGGCCGTGGATGCGGGCCACCTCCTCGTCGGTGAGGCGGCGGTTGCCGGTGCGCTCGGCGTTGCGCTCCAGGACGATGTCCAGGCCCGGCAGCAGGACGACCGGCAGCAGGCCGGGGCCCACGTGCCGCTTCCAGCCGCCGAGGCCGACCACCGGGCGGTCCGGGAAGACCGCGTCGTCCAGGATGCAGGAGATGCCGTTGGCCAGGAAGTTCCGCGCGGCGAAGCCGCAGGTGCGGCGGGCCAGGCGGTACTGGGCCTCGGAGTTGTCGTTCCACCCGGACTGGGGGTCGGCGAAGCCCGAGCGGACCCATTCGCGGACGTCGTCCAGGCTGATGTGGGCCGTGGGGACGCGCCGGTGGTCCGCCCAGTACTTGGCGACGCTGGTCTTGCCGGCGCCCGCCGGGCCGATCAGCAGCACGGCCAGCGTGGTGGCCGTCGCGTCGGGCAGCGCGGCCTGGGCCGGGGGCGCCATGGGCACGCCGACCGGGCCGCCGGGCGGCAGCGGCACATGACCGGTGGCGTCCGGCGGCGGCGCGGCGGGCGCGTGCTGCACCGCCGGGGGCGGTGCCACCGGGGGCGGTGCCACCGGGGGCGGCGTGACCGGGGGTGGTGCGACCGGCGGCTGCGTGACGGGGGGCTGGGGCGCCGGGGGCTGCCCGGGTGCGGGAGGGACGGGCCCGCCGGCCGGGGCCGGGAAGCCCGGCGCCGGGGGCACGGGGGCGGGTCCGTGGGAGGCGCCCGGGTGCGGGTGCGCGCCCGGGTGGTGTGCGGCCGCCACCCAGCCGGCGTGCGGCGGCTGCCCCGGCTGGTGGGGCTGCGGCAGCGGCGACCCCATCGCGTGCTGCATCCGTTGCCACTCCGTCTCGTACAAGGCAATTGGTGCTGGTGGCGGGCGTGAACACCCGCCGCCTACCGAACGGTACCCTCCCCGGCCGTTCATCGGTGAAACGGCCGGGGGCGACCGTAAGTGCCCGGTATCGAAAGGGAATAGGGCAGGCTGCGGACCTACTGCCCGACCTCGCCGTAGGCGGCGAGCAGCACCGCCGGGTCCGGGCCCTCCAGCACGGTGGGCTTGGCCAGTCCGTCCAGGACGATGAAGCGCAGCAGGTCGCCGCGGGACTTCTTGTCGACCTTCATCGTCTCCACCAGCTTGGGCCACTGGTCGTAGCGGTAGTGCAGCGGGAGACCGACGGATTCGAGGATCGTCCGGTGCCGGTCCGCCGTCGCGTCGTCCAAGCGGCCCGCCAGGCGGCCCAGTTCGGCGGCGAAGTGCATGCCGACCGCGACCGCGGCGCCGTGCCGCCACTTGTAGCGCTCGTTCTTCTCGATGGCGTGGCCGAGCGTGTGGCCGTAGTTGAGGATCTCCCGCAGACCCGACTCCTTCAGATCCGCGGAGACGACCTCCGCCTTCACCCGGATCGAACGCTCGATCAGCTCGGCCGTGTGCGGACCCGCCGGGGTGCGCGCGGCCTCGGGGTCGGACTCGATGAGGTCGAGGATCGCCGGGTCGGCGATGAAGCCGGCCTTGATGATCTCCGCGAGTCCGGAGACGTAGTCGTTCACCGGGAGGGAGTCCAGCGCGGCGAGGTCGCACAGGACGCCGGCCGGCGGGTGGAAGGCACCCACCAGGTTCTTGCCCTCGGCGGTGTTGATGCCGGTCTTGCCGCCGACCGCCGCGTCCACCATCGCGAGGACGGTGGTCGGGACGGCGATCCAGCGGACCCCGCGCAGCCAGGTGGCGGCCACGAAGCCCGCGAGGTCCGTCGTGGCGCCGCCGCCCACGCCGACGACGACGTCGGAGCGGGTGAAGTGGGACTGGCCCAGGGCCTTCCAGCAGTAGGCGGCGACCTCGGCGGTCTTGGCCTCCTCCGCGTTGGGCACCTGGATGGCGATCGCCTCGTACCCCTGCCCGGCCAGGTCGGCGCGGAGCGCGTCCCCGGTCTCGGCGAGCGCCTCCGGGTGGATCACCGCGACCCGCTTGGCCTTCGGCCCGACCAAGCCGGCCAGCTCGCCCAGGAGTTGCCGGCCGACCAGCACCTCGTAGGGGTCGGTGCCCGCGGTGCCGGCGACCTGGATCCGGGTGACTGCCTCGCTCATGCTTCCTTCAACTCCAGTGCGTCCAGCGCTGCTCGGGTGACCTCTTCGGGGGTGCGGCCGTCGGTCGGTACGACGGCGGTGGCGACCTCCTCGTACAGGTGCCGCCGGGCCTCCATCAGCTCGCGCCACTGCTTGCGCGGGTTGACCGCGAGCAGCGGGCGGGCCACGTTCAGGCCGGTGCGCCGGACGGCCTCCTCGACGTCCATGGAGAGGTAGACCACCCGGTGCCCGGTGAGCAGCGCGCGGGTGTCCGGGTCGAGGATGGCTCCGCCGCCGAGCGCGAGGACGCCCTCGTGCTCGGCGAGGGCCGTGTGCACGGCCCTCTTCTCGATCGCGCGGAAGGCGGGCTCGCCGTCCTCCACGAAGATGTCGGCGATGGTGCGGCCCTCGGCGGCGACGATGTCGTCGTCGGTGTCCCGGTAGCCGACGCCGAGGCGCTCGGCCAGCAGTTGCCCGACGGTGGACTTGCCCACGCCCATCGGCCCGATCAGCACGACCGCAGGCACGGCGCTCACCGGATCCGCAGGTTGTCGAGGTAGGACTGCACGTTGCGGCGGGTCTCCGCCACGCTGTCGCCGCCGAACTTCTCGGCGACCGCGTCCGCGAGGACCAGCGCGACCATGGCCTCGGCGACGATGCCGGCGGCCGGCACCGCGCAGACGTCGGAGCGCTGGTGGTGGGCCTGGGCGGGCTCGCCGGTGACGACGTCCACGGTCTGGAGGGCACGCGGGACGGTCGCGATGGGCTTCATCGCGGCGCGGACGCGCAGCAGCTCGCCGGTGGTGAGGCCGCCCTCGGTGCCGCCGGAGCGGCCGGAGGAGCGCTTGATGCCCTCGGCGGTGGTGAGGATCTCGTCGTGCGCCTTGGAGCCGGGCACCCGGGCCAGCTCGAAGCCGTCGCCGACCTCGACGCCCTTGATCGCCTGGATGCCCATCAGGGCCCCGGCCAGCCGGGCGTCCAGGCGCCGGTCCCAGTGGACGTGCGAGCCGAGGCCCACGGGTACGCCGTAGGCCAGCACCTCGACCACACCGCCGAGGGTGTCGCCGTCCTTGTGGGCCTGGTCGATCTCCGCGACCATCGCCTTCGAGGCGTCCGCGTCCAGGCAGCGCACCGGGTCGGCGTCCAGCTTCTCCACGTCGGCCGGGGTCGGGTAGACGCCGTAGGGGGCCTTCGCGGAGGCCAGCTCGACCACGTGGGAGACGATCTCGATGCCGGCCGTCTCCTTCAGGTAGGAGCGGGCGACGGCGCCGAGCGCGACGCGGGCCGCGGTCTCCCGGGCGGAGGCGCGCTCCAGGATGGGCCGGGCCTCGTCGAAGCCGTACTTCTGCATGCCGGCGAGGTCCGCGTGGCCGGGCCGGGGGCGGGTCAGCGGGGCGTTCCGGGCGAGCCCGGCCAGCACCTCGGGATCGATGGGGTCGGCCGCCATGACCTGCTCCCACTTCGGCCACTCGGTGTTGCCGACCATGACCGCGACCGGCGAGCCGAGCGTGAGTCCGTGCCGGACGCCACCCAGGAAGGTGACCTCGTCCCGCTCGAACTTCATCCGCGCACCGCGGCCATAGCCGAGCCGCCGCCGCGCGAGGTGGTCCGCCACCATGTCGGTGGTGATCGGCACGCCGGCGGGAAGGCCCTCCAGCGTCGCGACAAGTGCGGGACCGTGGGACTCCCCCGCGGTCAGCCAACGCAGCCTGCTCAACGGTGCTCCTCAGTGTTCGCGCCCGGCACTGCCCGCCGTACCCGCGTAAGCCTGGACGGCGACGGCGTGACCGGGTGCGCGACCCCGGCCCGCCACCTCCGATCCTCCCACGTCCCCGGCCGTTTCCCGGCCGCCGGTCCAGCAGTCGGACGCGCGAGTGGAGCCTCAGCGGGCGGCGAGCGCCTTCTCTCCGGCGTGGCGCATGGCCTCCAGCGGGGCCGGGGTACGGCCGGTCATCTGTTCGACCTGGAGGACGGCCTGGTGGACGAGCAGGTCCAGGCCGCCGACCACGGCGCCGCCGAACATGGACCAGCGGGCCGCCAGCTCGGTGGGCCACGGTTCGTAGAGGACGTCGAAGAGGGTGGCGGGGCGCTCGGGTACGGCGGCGGCGAGGGCGTCGGTGGTCCCGGCGGGCGTGGTGGCGATCACCAGGGGGGCGCGCAGGGCCTCGGCCGCGTCCGCCCAGTCGGCCGTACGGACCTCGACGTCCAGCCGCTCGCCCCACTGCCGCATCTCGGCGGCCCGGCCCGCGCTGCGCACATAGGCGACGACCTCGCCGGTGCAGATCCGGGCGAGGGCGGCGAGGGCGGAGGAGGCGGTGGCACCGGCGCCGAGGATCGCGGCCGAGTCGACCTGTTCGATGCCGTGCTCGCGCAGGGCCGCCACCATGCCCGGGATGTCCGTGTTGTCACCCAGGCGTCGGCCGTCCTCGGTGAAGACGACCGTGTTGACCGCGTCCACCGAGGCGGCCGTCTCGCTGATCTCGTCGACCAGCGGGATGACCGCCCGCTTCAGCGGCATGGTCAGCGACAGCCCCGCCCACTCCGGTCCGAGCCCGTCCAGGAAGCCGGGCAGTTGGGCCTCGTCGACCTCGAAGCGCTCGTACGACCAGTCGGTGAGCCCGAGTTCGTCGTACGCGGCCCGGTGCAGCACCGGGGAGAGCGAGTGGGCGATGGGCCGACCGAGCACGGCGGCCCGGCGGGCGTCAGTTGCCCGAGGTGGCATTGAACTTGTCCTTGAGCTGCTTGAATTCTTCGTAGGTCTTGGCGAATTCGGTATTGCTTTGGCCGTCGGTCGCCACGAAATAGATCCAGCCGTCGTGCGTCGGATTCAGCGCCGCCATGATCGCTTCCTCACCGGGGTTGCCGATGGGGCCGGGCGGAAGTCCCTTGTGGGTGTAGGTGTTGTACGGGTTCTGGTTGCTGTTGATCTCCTTCTCGGAGATATGGATGTTGCTCGTGCCCTTGAGGTAGTTGTAGGTCGAGTCGAACTGCAACAGCTGGTTGGTCTCGGTGTTGGTCGGCTTGAGACGGTTGTAGACCACCTCCGCCATCTTGCGGAAGTCCTCGTGCGTCTTGCCCTCGGCCTGGACCAGGCTCGCGACCGTGACCAGCTCGAACGCGTTCTGCAGCCCCAGCGCCCGGGCCTTCGCGGTGAGGCCGTAGGCGTCGTACTTGGACTTCGCCTGGGACACCATCTGCTTGAGGACGACGTCCGGCTTCATGCCCTTGGCGGCCGGATAGGTACCCGGGAAGAGGAAGCCCTCCAGCGGGTCCTTGATGTCGCTGCTGTACGGCGTGTTCTGCGCCCAGAGCGGCACACCGAGGCTCTTGTACTCCTTCTCGGCGGCCTTCCTGGTGGTACCCGCGGAGAGTTCGAGTTTCGCGTCGATCGCCTCGTAGACGCGCGCGTTCCGCTCGCCCGGAGTCACCATGACATTGTTCTGGCTCTTCGGGTCCAGCATCATTTTCACGGCGCTGACGGCGGACATCTCCTTCTTCAGGAGATAGGCGCCGGCCTGGATGGAGTCGCCGCCCGAGACCTGGCCCTGGGCATGCACGAACGCCTCGGCGCTCTTGACGACACCGGCCTCCTTCAGACGGCGGCCGATCTCCCAGCCGCCCACACCCTTGGGGATCTCCACGGTGACGGCCTGGCCGGTGCCGTTGCCCGTGTAGTCCGGGGCCGGGGCGAAACGATTTTGGTAGAACGTGTAGCCGTAGTAGCCGACCCCGGCGAGGCCGCCGCCGAAGACCAGGACGACCACCATGCAGGCGCAGCCGGTGCGCCGCTTCTGGCCCTTCTTGGCGGGTTTCTTCCCTTTGCCGCGCCGCTCGCGGCGGCTCTGGAGCTCGTGCTCCTCGTCGTCGTCATCCCCGCCGCCCGCGAAGAAGGCGTGCTCCTCCTCGGCGGGCGCGGTCTCCGGCTCCGGTTCGGCGACCGGCTCGGGACGCCTGCGGCCGGGCGGCTCCGGTGGCGGGTAGGCGTCCTCGGTGCCGTAGAGATCGGGCTGCTCCCCGCCGTAGGCCACGGGCTGCTGGCCGTAGGGGTCGCCGGGATCGGCCGCGTACGGCACCTGGCCATGGGTGCCGGTCGCGTCCCAGCCGCCCTGGTGGTACTGCTGCTGGGTCTGGCCGGCGTACCCCTGGTCGTACGGAAGATGGCCCTGGTCGTCGTAGTACTGGTGCTGCTGTCCGTCGTATCCGGGCTGCTGCTCGTGGCTCCAGTCTCCGTACTGCGGCTGCTGCGGGTAATGCTGCGGCTGGCCGCCGTAGGCAGACTGCGGGCCGACGTGCGCCTGCTGCCCTTCCCATCCGCCGTCCCCGTACAACGGGTCCTGCGGATGCCACGGTTCGGGGCCTGCGCCCCGGCCATACTCAGTCATCGATCCCCTAGAGCCGCGAGGCCGAGCGGTCACGCGGCCGGTGGGCCGGTTGCCGTTCCGCCTCTTGCTGTGCCCCGGCTGTTCGAACACCGGCGCATCGCGCGGAACGTTACCGTATCGCGATCAGATGACCACTTCGACGCCCTCGCCGGGTGCTCTGCCTGACACCCGTTCGGATTCCAGGGCCTGCTGGAGGATGATGACGGCCGCCGCCTGGTCGATGACGGAGCGGCCCTTCTTGGCCTTCACCCCCGAGGCGCGCAGCCCCTGGGAGGCGGTCACGGTCGTCATCCGCTCGTCCACCAGGCGGACCGGCACCGGCTTGATGCCCTTGGCCAGTTCCTGGGCGAAGGCGCGGACCTTGACCGCGGCCGGACCCTCGCCCCCCTTGAGGGAGCGAGGAAGGCCGACGACGACCTCGATCGGCTCGTACTCCTCCACCAGTTGACGCAACCGGCGGTGGGCGGCGGGGACGTCCCGGCCCGGGACCGTCTCCACCGGTGTGGCGAGGATCCCATCGGGGTCGCACGAGGCGACCCCGATCCGGGCATCCCCGACGTCGATCGAGAGTCGACGTCCTCTGCGCATATTCCGACCGTTTCCTTACTTGGCGGTTTCGGCTACGAGACGCTCGACGGCCTCGACGGCCTCGCCGACGGCAGCCGGGTTCTGACCGCCGCCCTGGGCGACGTCCGGCTTGCCGCCACCGCCGCCACCGAGCGTCTTGGCGGCCGTACGGACCAGGTCACCGGCCTTGAGACCACGCTCGCGGGCGGCCTCGTTGGTGGCGATGACCGTCAGCGGCTTGCCGCCCGTGACGGTGAACAGGGCCACGACCGCGGCCCGTCCGCCCTGGATGCGGCCGCGCACGTCGAGGACCAGCTTGCGCAGGTCGTCGGGGGTCGTACCGTCCGGGACCTGGCCGGTCACCACGGCCACACCGCGCACGTCCCGGGCGGACTCGGCGAGGCCGGCGGCGGCCTGGAGCACCTTCTCCGCGCGGAACTTCTCGATCTCCTTCTCGGCGTCCTTCAGCTTGCCGAGCATCGAGGAGACCTTCTCCGGCAGCTCCTCCGGGCGGCCCTTGAGCAGCTCGGTCAGCTGGTTGACCACCGTGTGCTCACGGGCGAGGAAGTGGTAGGCGTCCACGCCGACCAGGGCCTCGATACGGCGGACACCCGAACCGATGGAGGACTCGCCGAGCAGCTTCACCAGACCCAGCTGGGCGGTGTTGTGCACGTGCGTACCGCCGCACAGCTCCTTGGAGAAGTCGCCGATGGTGACCACGCGGACCCGCTCGCCGTACTTCTCGCCGAACTCGGCGATGGCGCCCTGCTTCTTGGCCTCGTCGATGCCCATGACCTCGGCGTGCACGTCGAGGTCACGGGCGAGCACCTCGTTGATCTTCTGCTCGACGTCGGTCATCACGGCCGTCGGCACGGCGGACGGCGAGCCGAAGTCGAAGCGGAAGCGGCCGGGCTGGTTCTCCGAACCGGCCTGGGCGGCCGTCGGGCCGAGGGCGTCGCGCAGGGCCTGGTGGGTCAGGTGGGTGGCCGAGTGGGCGCGGGCGATGGCCTTGCGGCGGCGGGAGTCGATCGAGGCGTGGGCCTTGGCACCGACGGTGACCTCGCCGACCTGGACGACGCCCTTGTGGACGTACACGCCCGGCACCGGCTTCTGGCAGTCGCGGATCTCGATGACGGCACCGGTGTCGGCCTTGATCCGGCCGGTGTCGCCGATCTGGCCGCCGCCCTCGGCGTAGAACGGGGTGCGGTCCAGGACGATCTCGACCTCGTCGCCCTCGGTGGCGGCCGGCGAGGAGACGCCGTCGACCAGGATGCCGACGATCGTGGTCTCGCCCTCGGTGTCGGTGTAGCCGATGAAGTCGGTGGCACCGGCGGAGTCGGCGATCTCCCGGTAGGCGCCCATGTCGGCGTGACCGGTCTTCTTGGCCTGGGCGTCGGCCTTGGCGCGCTCCCGCTGCTCCTTCATCAGGCGGCGGAAGCCCTCCTCGTCCACGGCGAGGCCCTGCTCGGCGGCCATCTCCAGGGTGAGGTCGATCGGGAAGCCCCAGGTGTCGTGGAGCAGGAACGCCTTGTCGCCGGAGAGGACGGTGCCACCGGCCTGCTTGGTCTCGGTGACGGCGGTGTCGAGGATGTTGGTGCCGGCCTTCAGCGTCTTCAGGAAGGCGTTCTCCTCGGCGAGGGCGACCTTCTCGATGCGCTCGCGGTCGGTGATCAGCTCGGGGTACTGCTGGCCCATCATGGCGATCACGGTGTCGATCAGGTCCTTGACGACCGGACCGGTGGCGCCGAGCAGGCGCATGTTGCGGATGGCGCGGCGCATGATGCGGCGCAGCACATAGCCGCGGCCCTCGTTGCCGGGGGTGACACCGTCGCCGATGAGCATCACGGACGTACGCATGTGGTCGGTCACCACGCGCAGGGAGACGTCCGAGTCGTGCGCGTCGCCGTAGCGGACGCCGGTCAGCTCGGTGGCCTTGTCGATGACGGCCATGGAGGTGTCGATCTCGTACATGTTCTGCACGCCCTGCAGAATCATGGCGAGCCGCTCCAGGCCGAGGCCCGTGTCGATGTTCTTGCTCGGCAGGTCCCCGAGGATCTCGAAGTTGTCCTTGCCGATGCCCTCGCCCCGCTCGAACTGCATGAAGACGAGGTTCCAGATCTCCACGTACCGCTCGTCGTTGACGGCGGGGCCGCCCTCGACGCCGAACTCGGGGCCGCGGTCGTAGTTGATCTCGGAGCAGGGGCCGCACGGGCCGGGGACGCCCATGGACCAGTAGTTGTCCTTCATGCCGAGGCGCTGGATGCGCTCCTTCGGCACGCCGACGACCTCGTGCCAGATGCGCTCGGCCTCGTCGTCGTCCTTGTAGACGGTGATCCACAGACGCTCGGGGTCGAGGCCGTAACCACCCTTGTCCTGGGGCGTGGTGAGCAGCTCCCAGGCGTAGGTGATGGCGCCTTCCTTGAAGTAGTCGCCGAAGGAGAAGTTGCCGCACATCTGGAAGAACGTGCCGTGGCGCGTGGTCTTGCCGACCTCTTCGATGTCGGGCGTGCGCACGCACTTCTGCACGCTGGTGGCGCGCGGGAACGGAGGCTTGACCTCACCCAGGAAGTAGGGCTTGAAGGGCACCATGCCGGCGGGGACGAGGAGCAGAGTCGGGTCGTCCGCGATGAGCGACGCCGAAGGGACGACGGTGTGCCCGCGCTCCTCGAAGAAGCTCAGCCAGCGGCGGCGAATCTCGGCCGACTCCATCAGTGGTCCTCATTCCGGTTGTACGAGTACATCGGGGCTTCGATGTACTTCGGTGTGCTGTTGTCGCCGCGGTGGTCGCCGCGGGGGTTCTCGATGGCGGCGTACCGCGTGGGTGCCGGAAGCTCGGGGCTCTCGTGGATGCCCAGAGCCTCTTCCAGCTCGGCCTCCCGCTGGGCCATGTTGTCGCGGACGTCGAGCGCGAAGCCGACCGCGCGCTCCTTCAGCCGCTGACCGGTCTCCAGGGCCTTGTTCGCCGCGGTCGCGGCCAGGCTCTCCGGGGTCAGCTGCTTCAGCTTGCGGTTGACCTTGGCGGTGGCCCACACTCCGGCGGCGACGCCGGTGGTGAACCAGAACGTACGGCGGAACATCGCTCGGTCTCAGTCCTTACTTCCGCTTGCGTCGTGCGGCGGGGACCGTGCGGCCCACGATCACGGTACGCCGGGGCGACTTGGCGGGCACGTCCTCCTTGCGGCCGCCGAGCGCCCGGCGGACGCCGTAGCCGAAGGCGGCGACCTTCACCAGGGGGCCGCCGAAGGTGGACGCGACCGTGCTCGACAGCGCGGAGGCGTTCGAGGTGACCTCCTGCACGTCGGAGGCGATGGCGTCGACCCGGTCGATCTGGGTCTGCGCGGACCGCACCGCCTGGGAGGCGTCGGCCAGCAGCGGGACGGCCTGGTCGGTCACGTCCGCCACGAGCTTGGTGGTCGCCTTGAGCGTCTGGGCCAGCCTCGCCAGCGCGACGGCGAGGAAGGAGACCAGGATCGCCCAGAAGACGGCCACCAGGATCCCGGCCACCTCTCCACCGGACACTGTGCGCACCCGCTCCCTGAAACGTGCCTGAGCATCGAAAAAGTCGTGTCCCGAGCCTATCGCGCCGGGGCGGAGGCTCCGTACCGGATTGACGGTGGGGACCGTGGAATCGGCCGGGTTACGGGAAGCGATTGTACGCATTGCACACGGTTCAGTACGCTCCGTGTCCCATGCGAGGTCATCAGCGCCCAGATCCCTTTTCCGGCGGTGTTCCGCCCCTTGAGCTGACCGGTTTCGTCGGGCGCTCGGCCGAGCTGACCGAGCTGGCCGCGGCGGTGCGGCAGGCCCGGCTGGTGACGGTGACCGGGGTCGCCGGCGTGGGCAAGTCCCGGCTGGCCGCCCGGGTCGCGGCGGCCTGGGGCACCGGGCACGGGCGGGTGGAGCTGGCTCCGGTGTGCGACCCGGAGTTCGTGGAGTACGCGGTCGCCGAGGCACTGGGGCTGACCGACCACACCGCCCGCACCCCCCGCGAGACGCTGCTGGAGCAACTGGCCGGCCGGCCCGCCCTGTTGCTGCTGGACGGGGTCGAGCATCTGGTGGAGGCCTGCGCGGATCTGGTCGCGGAGCTGCTGCGCAGGCTGCCCGAGCTGCGGGTGCTGGCCACCGGCCGGCGTCCGCTGGGCCTCGCGGGCGAGCGGCTGTTCGCGCTGGCACCGCTCGGTACGCAGGAGGCGGTGGAGCTGTTCGCGGAGCGGGCCCGGGAACAGGGGCTGTCGGTGTCCGACGGGCCCGAGGTGCGGGAGCTGTGCCGCCGTCTGGAGGGCATCCCGCTGGCGCTGGAGCTGGCGGCGGGCCGGCTGCGGGCGCTCTCCCCGGCCCAGGTGCTCCAGCGGCTGGACGACCGGTTCCGGCTGCTGACCGGCGGCAGCCGGGACGGACTCGCCCGGCACCAGACGCTGCGCACGGCGATCGGCTGGAGCCACGAGCTGTGCACGCCCGCCGAGCGGCTGCTGTGGGCACGTCTGTCGGTGTTCGCGCAGACCTTCGACCTGGAGGCCGCCGAGTACGTGTGCAGCGGGGACGGGCTGCCCGCCGAGGACGTCCTGGACGTGGTGGCGGAGCTGGTCGCCCAGTCGGTCATCGCCCGCGAGGAGACGGCTGCGGGTCCGCGCTACCGGATGCTCGACACCGTACGGGCCTACGGCCGGGACTGGCTGGAGGCGACCGGGGACGCGGTCCGGCTGCGCCGGGGGCACCGGGACTGGTACCTGGGGCTGGCGACCTGGTGCGAGCTGGACTGGTTCTCACCCCGGCAGCGGGAGGTGGCCGCCCGGGTCGAGGCGGAGCTGCCGAATCTGCGGGCCGCGCTGGAGTTCTGTCTGACCGAGCCGGACGAGGCGCATCTCGGCCAGTACCTCGCGGGGTCGCTGTGGTTCTGCTGGGTGGGGTGCGGGCGGCTGGCGGAGGGGCGGCACTGGCTGGAGCGAAGCGTGCAGCTGGAGTCAGGGTACGAGCGGTCCCGGCTGAAGGCGCTGTGGGTGCTCGGCTATGTGGCGATCCTCCAGGGCGACACCGTGTCCGCGCTGACCACGCTGCACGAGTGCCGTCAGGAGGCGGAGCGGGCGGCCGATGCCACGGCGATGGCGTACGCGGAGCACCGCGCCGGTTGTCTGGCCCTGGTCACCGATGACATGGCCCGTGCAGAAACGCTGCTGCGGTCGGCGCTGGACCGCTACCAGGAGATCGGCGAGCTGAACAGCAATGTGCTGATGGGCCAGGTGGAGCTGGCGATGACCCGGGCGTTCCAGGGGGATCTGCCGGACGCGGTGCGGCTGTGCGAGGACGTACGGCGGGTGTGCGAGGACCACGGGGAGCGCTGGGCCCGGTCGTACGCGCTGTATGTGCTGGCGTACGCGGCCTGGCAGGGCGGCGACCCGGGCGGCGCGCGGCGGCTGCTCGGCGACTGCCTGGACCATGCGCACGCCTTCCACGATCTGCTCGGCTCGGTGCTCTCGCTGGAGCTGCTGGCCCTGGTGACCGCGGTCCAGGGCGATCCGGCCGAGGCCGCGGTGCTCCAGGGGGCGGCGGGCCGGATGTGGCCGTCGGTGGGGCTGCCGCTGTTCGGCTCGGCGTACTACAACGCTCCGCACGAGCGGTGCGAGGAGCTCGCCCGGGAGGCGCTCGGCGACGCGCGGTACGAGGAGTGCGTGCGGGAGGGGGCCCGGCTGGACCGCGCGGCGGCGGTGGCCCGTGCGCTGCGGCACGACCGGGTGCCGCCGCCGGGTGCCCCGGGGGCCGAGGGTGCTGCGCGGGGCGCGGGGAACCGGGTGCGGGGCCCCCGCCGGCCGGCCCATCGGCCGGACCTGCCCGCCACCTGAGCGCCGCCGCCCGCAGGGGCCGGGAAACACGAACCCGCCGCCTCCCCGCCCGGCAGGACCGGGACGGGGAGACGGCGGGCTGAGTGGTGCTGCGCCGGGGCTGGGATCAGCGGGCGTAGTACTCGACGACGAGCTGCTCGTCGCAGATCACCGGGATCTCCTTGCGGTTCGGCTCGCGGTCCAGGCGGAACGCCAGGGCCTTGAGGTTCACCTGGAGGTAGCGCGGGGTCTCACCCTCGGGGGCGAAGCCACCCTCGCGGGCGATCGTGAAGAGCGTCTTCTCCTTGGAGCGCTCGCGGACCTGCACGACGTCGTCCGGGCGGACACGGAAGGACGGCTTGTCGACCTTCTGGCCGTTGACCTGGATGTGGCCGTGGACGACCATCTGGCGGGCCTGGTAGATCGTGCGGGCGATACCCGAACGCAGGACCAGCGCGTCGAGGCGGCGCTCCAGCTCGACGATCAGGGCCTCACCGGTCTTGCCCTGGACCTTGGACGCACGCTCGTAGGCGCGGACCAGCTGGCGCTCGGAGATGTCGTACTGAGCGCGCAGGCGCTGCTTCTCGAGCAGACGGACCTTGTAGTCCGAGTTCTGCTTGCGGCCGCGGCCGTGCTCGCCCGGCGGGTAGGGGCGGGCCTCGAAGTACTTGACGGCCTTCGGGGTCAGCGCGATGCCGAGGGCACGCGACTTCTTGACCTTGGGACGGGACTGGTTCGCCACTGTCTCAATCTCTTTCGTAGTGTTCGGCTTGTCAGGGCTCGCGGGAGGTCGCATCCGCAGCCGGGGAAACCCTCCGGGTCCGCTCGGGACCTGTCGGGCAGCCGCTCCCCTGGTCTGGGCACATACGTGCAGCACGCGAGTGGCCCACCGACCGTCCCGGGACTCCGGGTGGTGGTGGGCTGCCCGCGACACCGATCGACGGTGCGCGACGCTCCTGGAGTCCGTTTTCCCAGGGACTGGCCCCGGGGGCCGGACTCCGGCTGGTTGCCCCGTTCTGACAGCGCGGGACTCAGCACTCCGGCGAAGTCTACAGGGCGCTCAGGACCGGCTGCGACCGAGGTGCTTGCGGGTCCACTCCACCGCGTCCGCGTACCGCGCCTCGGCGCCGTGCCGGGTCGGGGTGTAGTAGGCGCGGTCCTTCAGGGCGTCCGGGGCGTACTGCTGCTGGGCGATGCCCTCGGGCAGGTCGTGCGGGTACACATAGCCCTGGGCGTGGCCGAGTTTGGCGGCGCCCTTGTAGTGGCCGTCGCGCAGATGCGGGGGGACCGGGCCGGCCAGGCCCTTGCGTACGTCCTCCAGGGCGGCGCCGATCGCGGTGGTGGCGGAGTTCGACTTGGGGGCGAGGGCCAGGGCGATGGTGGCGTGGCTGAGGGTGAGCGCGGCCTCCGGGAAGCCGATCATCGCGACGGCCTGGGCGGCGGCGACCGCGATGGGCAGGGCGTTCGGGTCGGCGAGGCCGATGTCCTCGCTGGCGGAGATCATCAGCCGGCGGGCGATGAACCGGGGGTCCTCGCCCGCCTCGATCATGCGGGCCAGGTAGTGCAGCGCGGCGTCCACGTCGGAGCCGCGGATGGACTTGATCAGGGCGCTGGCGACGTCGTAGTGCTGGTCGCCGTCGCGGTCGTACGTCACCGCGGCCCGGTCGACGGTCTGCTCCAGGGTTTGCAGGGTGATCTCGGACTCGCCCTGGTCCAGGGCGGCTCCCGCGGCGGCCTCCAGGGCGGTCAGGGCGCGCCGGGCGTCACCGCCGGCGATGCGCAGCAGGTGGGCCTCGGTGTCCTCGGGGAGGGAGACGGCGCCCTTCAGGCCGCGTTCGTCACCGAGGGCGCGCCGCAGGAGTCCGCGGACGTCGTCGTCCGTGAGGGGTTCCAGGGTGAGCAGCAGGGAGCGGGAGAGCAGCGGGGAGATCACCGAGAAGTACGGGTTCTCGGTGGTCGCGGCGATCAGCGTCACCCAGCGGTTCTCCACCGCCGGGAGCAGGGAGTCCTGCTGGGCCTTGCTGAAGCGGTGGATCTCGTCCAGGAAGAGGACGGTCTCCTTGCCGAAGCCTCCGGTGGCCCGGCGGGCGCCGTCGATGACCGCCCGGACCTCCTTGACGCCGGCGGTGATCGCGGACAGCTCCACGAACCGCTTGTTGGTGGCCTTGGAGACCACGTACGCGAGGGTCGTCTTGCCGGTGCCGGGCGGCCCCCAGAGGATCACCGAGGAGGGTCCGGCGGGGCCGCCGGAGCCCTCGCCGACCAGTCTGCGCAGCGGGGCGCCCGGCTTCAGCAGATGCTGCTGGCCGACGACCTCGTCGAGCGTGCGCGGGCGCATCCGCACCGCCAGGGGGCTGCCTGCCGGGTCCTTCTCCTGGCGATCTTCCGCTGCGGCGGTGAAGAGGTCGGGTTCCACTCTGAAACCCTAAGACACGCCACTGACAACGCGGCCCGGGGTCAGGCCCAGAGCTGGCTGCCCCAGCGGGTCAGGATGAGCATCGCGATGATGCCGCAGTGCGTGACCGGCAGCACCCACGTGAACTCGCCGAGGAAGGACTTCAGCCAGCGGGGGGCCGGCAGGAAGTCGTTGCGGACGTTGAACGAGGTGACGTACCAGAACATGGTGATGGTGGCGACCCAGGCCAGCGAGCACCACAGGCACAGCGCGTTGATCCGGTACAGGGACTCGAACTGGAGCCAGGTCACGAAGCAGACGCCGAAGAGCGTGCCGAAGTTGAAGGTCAGCCAGTACCAGCGCGGGAAGCGGGCGCGGGCCAGCAGGCTCATGCCGACGCAGATCACGATGCCGTAGGCGACCAGGCCGAGCATCGGGTTCGGGAAGCCGAAGACGGCGGCCTGCTTGCTCTCCATGACGCTGCCGCAGGACACGACCGGGTTGACGCTGCAACTGGGCGTGAAGGTCTTGCCGGCGGCCTTGGCCTCGAGGATCTTCAGCTTGTCGATCGTGATGACCCAGGCGGCCAGCAGTCCGGCCGCGCCGGTGATCACCAGCAGCAGGGCGAGGGCACGGCTGCCGCCCACCGCGCGCGGGGCGTCGGCGGCGCGCTCGGGACCGGGATCCGCGGAGACGTCTTTGACTGTCGTCTTGCTCATCAGACCGATTCCGTCACTTGAGAGTTGGACCATCTTCGGGCAGGGCTCATTGTGCCGCACGCGCCTGTGTGCGCACCGTTCGCTGGAGATAAGAGGGCACGCGCGAAGGCCGCGAACCGCCCGGTTCCGGCCGTTTTCATGGGCATGACAGCAGACAGATGAGCGCAGGGCGACCCGACGCCCGCCAGGTTGACATCCGCCGGACCGGCGGCCGGAAACGGCAGAGCGCCGGCCACCCCTCGGTGACCGGCGCCCTCCGAGCCGCTGACGGCTAGCCGAGCCGCGCTTCCAGCTCGGCCACGATCTCGTTCACGCCGACCGCCGTCTGCTCACCGGACTCCATGTCCTTGAGCTGGACGACGCCCTCGGCGAGGTCGCGCTCGCCGGCGACGATCGCGTACCGGGCGCCACTGCGGTTGGCGTTCTTCATGGCGCCCTTCAGGCCCTTCCCGCCGTACGAGAAGTCCGCCGCGATGCCCACCTTGCGCAGCTCGGTGATCTTCGCGAACAGCACCCGGCGGGCCTCCTCGCCGAGCGGCACCGCGAAGACGCTGGTCGCCGCGGGGATGTCCAGCTCGATGCCCTCCGCCTCCAGCGCCAGCACCGTACGGTCCACGCCCAGGGCCCAGCCGACGGACGGCAGCGCGGGGCCGCCGATCATCTCGGACAGGCCGTCGTACCGGCCGCCGCCGCCCACCGCGGACTGGGAGCCCAGACCGTCGTGCACGAACTCGAAGGTGGTCCGGGTGTAGTAGTCCAGGCCGCGGACCAGCTTCGGGTCGTCCTCGAAGGACACGCCCGCCGCGCTGATCAGCTCGCGGACCTCCTCGTGATACGCCTTGCAGGCGTCGCACAGGTAGTCCCGCAGCAGCGGGGCGCCCGCCAGCTGCTTCTGCACCGACTCGCGCTTGTCGTCCAGGACGCGCAGCGGGTTGATGTCGACGCGGGCCCGGGTGTCCTCGTCCAGGTCCAGGCCGCGCAGGAAGTCCACCAGTGCCGCCCGGTACACCGGCCGGCACTCCTTGTCGCCCAGGCTGTTGAGCAGGATGCGGAACTCGCGCAGACCCAGCGAGCGGTACGCCTGGTCGGCCAGGATGATCAGCTCGGCGTCCAGCGCCGGGTCCTCCGCACCGATCGCCTCGGCGCCGACCTGGGAGAAGTGGCGGTAGCGGCCCTTCTGCGGGCGCTCGTAGCGGTACTGCGAACCGGAGTACCAGACCTTCACCGGGAGGTTGCCCGTCTTGTACAGGTTGGCCTCCAGCACCGCGCGCAGCACCGGCGCGGTCGTCTCCGGACGCAGGGCCAGCCGGTCGCCGCCCTTCGTCTCGAAGACGTACATCTCCTTCGTCACGATGTCGGTGGACTCGCCCACGCCGCGGGCGAACAGCTCCACGTTCTCGAACCCGGGCGTCTCGATGTAGCCGTAGCCGGAGTTCCTGAGCGGCGCGGCGATGGCCTCACGGACGGCCAGGAACTTGGCGCTGTCCGGCGGCAGCAGGTCGTACGTGCCCTTGGGGGCCTTGAAAGTGCTCACGGAAGTCTCTCGTCACATTCCTCGTCGGGGAGCCGGCGAAGCTCCCTGGCCGGCGGCCACCTGCCGCAGATAGGGGTTGGTGGCGCGCTCCTGGCCGATGGTCGTCTGGGGGCCGTGGCCGGACAGCACCACGGTGGAGTCGTCGAGCGGCAGGCACACCCGGGCCAGCGACTGCACCATGTCCTCCATGGATCCGCCCGGCAGGTCGGTGCGTCCGATGGAGCCGGCGAACAGCAGATCCCCGGAGAAGAACACCGACGGGACGTCGGCGGTCTCGGGCATCCGGAAGGTCACCGACCCCTTGGTATGGCCCGGCGCGTGCGCGACGGAGAACTCCAGCCCGGCCAGCTCCAGCGTGCTGCCGTGCGTCAGCTCGCGGACGTCGTCCGGCTCCCCCACGGTCAGCTCGCCCATCAGCGGCATGCCGATGGACCGGCCGAGCGCCTTCTCGGGATCGCTCATCATGTAGCGGTCCTCGGGGTGGATCCAGGCGGGCACGTCGTGCGCGCCGCACACCGGGACGACCGAGGCCACATGGTCGATGTGGCCGTGGGTGAGGACGACGGCGACGGGCTTGAGCCGATGCTTCTTCAGCGCATCCTCGACGCCTGCGGCGGCCTGGTGGCCGGGGTCGATGATCACGCACTCCTCACCGGCGGCGGGGGCGACGAGATAACAGTTCGTCCCCCAGGCCCCGGCGGGGAACCCGGCAATGAGCACGATCGTCCTTCGTTGTGTCGATTACTGGCGGCTTCGGCTTCGGTCAGAGCCTACCGGCGCTGCCGTTTCCTCAGCGAACCCATATACGGTACGGGGCTACACGCAGCGGTCGGCTCACGAGTACCTACGCGTACCGCCCGACACACGACACGCATGAGGAGAGAACCCGGTGGTCAGCCAGGAGCAGCGGCGGCGTCAGCTCGCCCGGGAGAAGTTCTTGCGGCAGCAGCAGCGGCGCACCGACGCGCGGCGCAAGTCCCGTATGCGCAACTCCGTCATCGCGTCGGTCCTCGGCGTAATCGTGATCGGCAGCGTCGCGCTGTACACGACCGGGGTGATGAAGGGCGGCGACGACAAGAAGACCAACGCGGGCAACCAGGTCAGCCCGAGCCCCTCCGCCCCCAGCAAGGCACCGGACCCGTGCGCGAAGCCGGCCGCGGGCGCCGTGAAGAAGCTGAGCTGGAAGAAGGAGCCGGCGATGACGATCGACACGTCGGCGAACTACACGCTGAAGCTCGCCACGACGTGCGGTGACATCGGCGTCGCGCTGAAGACCGCGGCCGCCCCGCACACGGTGAACTCCTTCGACTTCCTCGCGGGCAAGGGGTACTTCGACCACACCAAGTGCCACCGGCTGACCACCCAGGGCATCTACGTGCTCCAGTGCGGCGACCCGCAGGGCACCGGCATGGGCGGGCCCGGCTACACGCTCCCGGACGAGAACCTGAAGGACAAGAGCCTCGCGAAGCACACCTACCCGGCGGGCACGGTGGCGATGGCGAACACCGGGCAGAAGCACACCGGGGGCAGCCAGTTCTTCCTGGTCTACAAGGACAGCCCGCTGCCGCCCAGCTACACCCCGTTCGGCACGGTCGACGCGGCGGGCATGAAGGTGCTCCAGAAGATCGCCGCCGCGGGCGACAGCACGGGCCAGGGCGACGGCGCCCCGAACGCGACCGTCGTGATCAACAAGGCGACCGTCACGAAGTCCTGACGTCGTCGTAAACCCGAGAACGGCCAACTGCGGAATTTCGGTCGCGCTGGATGCGGACAGGCAACCCGCTGGTCGCCTATGTTGGCCGTGACGAAACTGTGGACGATGCCCGGGGCGCAGAAACCCCCGCAGGCATCATGTGGAGGAGGCGCTGTGAGCAGCGACCCGTGGGGCCGCGTCGACGAGACGGGGACCGTGTACGTGCGTACGGCCGACGGCGAGCAGGTCGTCGGATCCTGGGCGGCCGGCTCCCCCGAGGAGGCGCTTGCCTACTTCGAGCGCAAGTACGAGGGCCTGGTTGTCGAGATCGGCCTCCTCGAGAAGCGCGTGCAGACCACCGACCTGTCGGCGAAGGACGCCCAGACCGCGATCGGTCATCTGCGCGAGCAGGTCGACGCGCACCACGCCGTCGGTGATCTGGACGCGCTGCGCAAGCGGCTGGACAAGCTCGTGGAGACCGTCGAGGCGCGCCGCGAGGAGCGCAAGGTGCAGCGGGCCAAGCAGTCCGACGAGGCCCGCAAGGCCAAGGAGGATCTGGTCGCCGAGGCGGAGCAGCTGGCCCAGTCCGACCAGTGGCGGGCGGCCGGTGAGCGGCTGCGGGCGCTGGTGGACACCTGGAAGGGCCTGCCGCGTCTGGACCGCAAGTCCGACGACGAGCTGTGGCACCGCTTCTCGCACGCGCGGTCGGCGTTCTCCAAGCGCCGCAAGGCGCACTTCGCGCAGCTGGACGCGCAGCGCGAGGACGCGCGCAGGATCAAGGAGCGGCTGGTCGCCGAGGCCGAGGCGCTGTCCGGCTCCACGGACTGGGGTCCGACGGCGGCCCGCTATCGCGAGCTGATGGCGGAGTGGAAGGCCGCGGGCCGCGCCCAGCGCGAGCACGAGGACGAGCTGTGGAACCGCTTCCGCGGCGCCCAGGACGTGTTCTTCGCCGCCCGCAGCTCGGTCTTCGCCGAGCGGGACGCGGAGCAGGCCGAGAACCTGAAGCTGAAGGAGGAGCTGGCCGAGGAGGCCGAGAAGCTCCTGCCGGTCACGGACCTGAAGGCCGCGCGGGCCGCCTTCCGCTCGATCAACGAGCGTTGGGAGGCCATCGGCCACGTCCCGCGGGACGCGCGTCCGAAGGTCGAGGGCCGGATGCACGCGGTCGAGCGGGCGATCCAGGAGGCCGAGGAGGCCGAGTGGCGCCGCACCAACCCGGAGGCACGCGCGCGTGCCGAGGGGCTGACCGGTCAGCTCCAGGCCGCCGTGGACAAGCTGAAGGGCCAGATCGAGCAGGCGCGCGCCCAGGGCAACACCTCCAAGGCCGACAAGCTGGAGCGCGAGCTGGAGGGCCGTCAGGCGCTGCTTGAGCAGGCTCTGAAGGGCCTTCAGGAGTTCGGCGGCTGAGTTCCTCCTGAGCGTCGCCGAAGGGCCCCGTACCGGCGGTACGGGGCCCTTCGGCTTGCCTGCCGCGGGGTTACGAGCGGCTGCGTCCCGACGTCACGCGGTAGACGTCGTACACGCCCTCCACGCCGCGGACGGCCTTCAGGACGTGCCCCAGGTGCTTGGGGTCGCCCATCTCGAAGGTGAAGCGGGAGGTGGCCACCCGGTCCCGGGAGGTCTGGACGGCCGCCGACAGGATGTTGACGTGCTGGTCCGACAGGACGCGGGTGACGTCCGACAGCAGCCGGGAGCGGTCCAGCGCCTCGACCTGGATGGCGACCAGGAAGACCGAGGACTGGGTGGGCGCCCACTCGACGTCGAGGATGCGCTCGGGCTCACGGGAGAGCGAGTCGACATTGACGCAGTCGCTGCGGTGAACCGATACGCCACTGCCGCGGGTCACGAAGCCGATGATCGGGTCGCCCGGCACCGGCGTGCAGCAGCGGGCCAGCTTGACCCACACATCGTCGACGCCCTTGACGACGACACCCGGGTCCGCGCTGGAGCGGCGCTTGCGGCCGCGGCTGCGGGAGGGCGGGACCGCCTCGTCGATCTCCTCGGTGGCGGCCTCCTCGCCGCCCAGGGCCTGGACGAGCTTCTGCACGATGTGCTGTGCGGAGACATGGCCCTCGCCGATCGCCGCGTACAGCGCGGAGATGTCCGAGTACCGCATCTCGTGGGCCAGGGTGACCAGGGAGTCGCCGGTGAGGATGCGCTGGATCGGCAGGTTCTGCTTGCGCATGGCGCGGACGATGGCGTCCTTGCCCTGCTCGATCGCCTCGTCCCGGCGTTCCTTGGAGAACCAGGCCCGGATCTTGTTGCGCGCCCGCGGCGACTTGACGAACCCGAGCCAGTCCCGGGACGGCCCGGCGCCGGGCGCCTTGGAGGTGAAGACCTCCACCAGGTCGCCGTTGTCCAGGGTCGACTCGAGCGGTACGAGCCTGCCGTTGACCCGCGCTCCTATGGTGCGGTGGCCGACCTCGGTGTGGACGGCGTACGCGAAGTCGACGGGGGTGGCGCCCGCGGGCAGGGCGATGACATCGCCCTTGGGCGTGAAGACGAAGACCTCGTTGCGGGACAGGTCGAAGCGCAGGGACTCCAGGAACTCGCCCGGGTCCTCGGTCTCCTTCTGCCAGTCCAGCAGCTGCCGCAGCCACGCCATGTCGTTGATGGCGTCCTTGTCCTTGGCGGACGACCTGGGCGTGTCCGTGCGGACCTTGGAAGCGCCGGCGACGGCCTCCTGCTTGTACTTCCAGTGCGCGGCGATGCCGTACTCGGCGCGCCGGTGCATGTCGAAGGTGCGGATCTGGAGCTCCACCGGCTTGCCGTTGGGCCCGATGACCGTCGTGTGCAGCGACTGGTACATGTTGAACTTGGGCATCGCGATGTAGTCCTTGAACCGGCCGGGGACCGGGTTCCATCGCGCGTGCACGGTGCCCAGGGCCGCGTAGCAGTCCCTGACCGTGTCGACGAGGACACGGATGCCCACCAGGTCGTAGATCTCCGCGAAGTCGCGGCCCCGTACGATCATCTTCTGGTAGACGCTGTAGTAGTGCTTCGGGCGGCCGGTGACGGTCGCCTTGATGCGGGCGGCCCGGAGATCGGCCTGCACCTCGTCGGTCACTATGGCGAGGTACTCGTCCCGCTTGGGCGCGCGCTCGGCCACCAGACGCACGATCTCGTCGTACATCTTGGGGTAGAGGATCGCGAAGGCGAGGTCCTCCAGCTCCCACTTGATGGTGTTCATGCCGAGGCGGTGGGCCAGCGGCGCGTAGATCTCGAGGGTCTCCCGCGCCTTCTTCTCCTGCTTCTCCCGCTTGAGGTAGCGCATGGTGCGCATGTTGTGCAGGCGGTCGGCGAGCTTGATGACCAGGACCCGCGGGTCCTTGGCCATGGCCACGACCATCTTGCGCACGGTCTCGGCCTGCGCGGCCTCGCCGAACTTGACCTTGTCCAGCTTGGTGACGCCGTCCACGAGCAGCGCGACGGTGTCGCCGAAGTCGCGGCGCAACTGGTCGAGGCCGTACTCGGTGTCCTCGACGGTGTCGTGCAGCAGCCCGGCCATCAGGGTGGCCGGATCCATGCCCAGCTCGGCCAGGATGGTGGTCACGGCGAGCGGGTGCGTGATGTACGGGTCGCCGCTCTTGCGCTTCTGCCCGCGGTGCCAGCGCTCGGCGACCTGGTAGGCGCGCTCGATCTGGCGGAGCGTGGAGTTCTCGGTCTTGGGGTCGTTGCTGCGGACTATGCGCAGCAGCGGTTCCAGGACCGGGTTGTAGGGGTTCGCGCGCTGGACGCCGAGGCGGGCGAGGCGGGCGCGGACGCGGTTGGAGGAGCCGCTGCGGGTCGGCTGGGCGGCGGGCTGGCGCACCACCGGCGGCTGGGCCGGGCGCTCGGGCGGGGCCGGTTTGGGGCGGGAGGCCTCGGCAGCCTTCTCGACGGGCGCGGACTGGGCGTGCTCGAGCGTCCCGCGGGTGTCGTTCTTCGCGTGGGACGCGTCCGGCGCGGGCTTGGCCGCGGGCGCCGAGGCGGGCTCGGGCTTGGCGGCGGTCAGTGGCTGGGCCTCGTCTGGCAAGAGGGCTCCTCGTGCGCGATCCGGGTCCCCCGGTCAGGCTCCGGATACCCCATGGTAGCGATCCTGCGCCCCGTCATCGCCTCCAGGCGCCCGCAAGGACCGTCTTCCCCTGCAACACCAGGGGCTGCCGTGGGATTCCGCGGAGGTGGACGGCGGGTGTGCGGGAGGTGTCCGGACGCGGGGCGGCTTCCGGACAGGAGCTGCCGGCTGCGTGGAAAACACGAAGCGGCCTCCGGCGAAGCCGGGGCCGCTCGTGTGTCCGCAGATACGCGCTCAGACCTGGAGCAGTGCCTCCAGCGGCGCGCCGCCGAGCGCGGGCTCCAGACGGGTACGGCCCCCGAGGAAGCCGAGTTCCATCAGCACCGCGAGGCCGGAGACCTGGGCGCCGGCCCGCTCGATCAGCTGGATCGCCGCCTCGGCCGTACCGCCCGTGGCCAGGACGTCGTCCACGATCAGGATCCGGTCACCGGAGGTCAGGTCCTCGGCGTGCACCTCGATCTCGGCCGAGCCGTACTCGAGGTCGTACGCCTGCCGCAGGGTGGCTCCCGGCAGCTTGCCCGCCTTGCGGACCGGGATGAACCCCAGGCCCGCGCGGACGGCGACCGGGGCGCCGAGGATGAAGCCGCGGGCCTCCAGGCCGACGATCTTGGTGGCGCCGGTGCCGGCGGCGATCTCGGCGAGCGCGTCGGTGAGCGCCGTGAAGGCCGCCGGGTCCGCCAGCAGCGGGGTGATGTCCTTGAACATCACGCCCGGCTCCGGGTAGTCCGCGACATCGCGGATACGGCTGAGCAGCAGCTCCTGGATGTCGGTCATCGGCGCTTCCCGGAGGTTCGGCCGCGGCCCCGGCTGCGGGACGCGGACTGGTCGCGCGGGCCCACCACAGCGGGGGCCGCGTCGTCGGAGTCCTCGTCCAGCCCGGCGCGGGCGTCGGGGAGATCCTCCCCGGCGGCGGCCTGGGCACGCTTGGCCGTGATCCGCTTGGTGAGGGCCTTCATCGCGGGCTCGCGCTCCTTGAGGTCCGCGACGAGCGGCGTGGCGATGAAGATCGAGGAGTACGCGCCGGCCGCGAGGCCGACGAACAGCGACAGCGAGATGTCGTTCAGCGTGCCGGCGCCGAGGAAGCCGCCGCCGATGAAGAGCAGACCGGCGACCGGCAGCAGAGCGACGACCGTGGTGTTGATGGAACGCACCAGCGTGCCGTTGATCGACCGGTTGGCGATCTCGCTGTAGGTCCAGCGGGTCTGCTTGGTGATGTCCTTCGTCTGCTCCTTGAGGCTGTCGAAGACGACGACCGTGTCGTAGAGCGAGTAACCGAGGATCGTCAGCAGACCGATGACCGTACCGGGCGTGACCTCGAAGCCGACGAGGGCGTAGACACCGGTGGTGATGGTGATGTCGTGGATCAGCGCGACCAGCGCCGCGACGGCCATGCGCCACTCGAAGGCGATCGCCAGATAGATCACGACCAGCACCATGAAGATCGCCAGGCCCTCCCAGGCCTTGTTGGCGATCTGCTGGCCCCAGCTCGGGCCGACCAGGTCGGCGGCGAGCTTCTCGGGGTTGAGGTTCAGGTCCTTGGCCAGGTCCTGCTTGATCTTGTCGGACTGGCCGGTGTCGATGCCGGCGATCTGGATGCGCAGGCTGCCGTTGCCGAGCTTCTGCACGATCGCGTCATGACCGGAGGCGTCCTTGGCGTACGTCTCCGCCTGGCCGACCGAGGTGCTCATGTGGGTGGGCGTGGTGAAGACCGCGCCGCCCTTGAACTCGATGCCCATGTTCAGCCCGCGCACCGCCAGGCCGAGGATGGCCGTGATGGTGATCAGGATGGAGATGCCGTACCAGATCTTGCGCTTGCCGACGAAGTCGTAGGAGATCTCGCCGCGGTGCAGTCGAGCGCCGAGGTTGCCGAGTTTCGACATCGCTCACGCCTCCTTCGGGTCGGCAGGGCCGGTGGCGGGACCGGCGGGACGGCGGGTGCGGCGCAGCGGGGCCTTGGCGCCCAGGCCCTTCGGGTCGAGTCCGGACCACTTGTGGCCGTCCGCGAAGAACTTGCGGCGGGCGAGGAGAGTCATGAGCGGCTTGGTGAAGAGGAAGACGACGACCACGTCGAGCACGGTGGTCAGGCCGAGCGTGAACGCGAAGCCCTGGACCTTGCCGACGGTCACGACGAACAGCACGGCGGCGGCGAGGAAGGACACGAAGTCGGAGACCAGGATGGTGCGCCGGGCGCGCGGCCAGGCCCGCTCGACGGCGGGGCGCAGGGAGCGGCCCTCGCGGATCTCGTCCCGGATGCGTTCGAAGTACACGATGAACGAGTCCGCGGTGATACCGATGGCGACGATGGCACCGCAGACGGCCGGCAGGTTCAGCGCGAAGCCGATGGCCGGGCCGAGCAGCGACATGATCACGTAGGTGAGGATCGCGGAGACCAGCAGCGAGGCCATGGCGACCAGCGACAGACCGCGGTAGTAGACCACCAGGTAGATCACGACCAGGGCGAGGCCGATGGCGCCGGCCAGCAGACCGGCGTGCAGCTGCTCACCGCCGAGCGCGGCGGTCACGGTGGTGACGGACTGCTCCTGGAAGGAGAGCGGCAGGGCACCGTACGACAGCATGTTGGCGAGGCTCTGCGCCTCGGTCTGCGTGAAGCTGCCGGAGATCTCCGCCTGGCCGCCGGTGATGGCCTGCTGGACGTACGGGCTGGAGACGACGTCGCCGTCGAGGACGATGGCGAACTCGTTCTGCGGCTGCTGGTTCTTGGACAGCTTGTCGGTGATGTCCGCGAACTTCTTCGAACCGCTGGAGTTGAAGTTCATCTGGACCTGCCAGCCGGAGGCGCCCTGGGTGTCGAAGACGGCCTGCGCCTTCTTCACCTCGGTGCCGTCCACGGCGACCGGGCCGAGCAGGTACTTGTACCAGACCTTGTTGATCTCGCCGCAGGCCACGGTGGGCTCACCGGGCTTGGCCTTCTTGCCGGCGTTGGCGCGATCGGCGGGCTTGGCGCAGTTCAGGCCCGTGTACTGGGCCTGGAGCGCGGCGGTGCCCGGGTTGCCGGAAGCGGACGCCGACGGGCTGGCCGACGGCTTGCCGTTGCCGCTCGCGGAGGCGCTCGGCGACGGGGTGGAGCCGGCCTTCAGCGCGTCCGTGACGGCGCGGCCCTGGGAGGTCGCCGATGCCGAGGGGGACGCGGAGGAGGACGAGGAGGCCTTCTGCTGCCCGGAGGCGCTCGCGGAGGGGCTCGGGCTGGTGCTCGGCTTGGAGCCGCCGCTGGAGGAGGTGCTCGGCGAGGGGCTCGGCGCGGCCGTACCGCTGGGCTCGCTGGCCAGGACCGGGCGGAAGTACAGCTTGGCGGTGGTGCCCACCTGCTGCTGGGCTTCCTTGGAGTTGGTGCCCTTGGGGATGTTGACGATGATGTTGTCGGTCCCCTGGGTCTGCACCTCCGCCTCGGAGACGCCCAGGCCGTTGACACGCCGGTTCATGATGTCGACCGCGGTGTCCATGTTGGCCTTGTTGATCGCGGACCCCTGGTCGGCCTTCGCCTTGAGCGTGATGCTCGTACCACCGGCGAGGTCGATGCCGAGACGCGGAGTTTTGTGCCCGGAGGCGAACATCCCTCCGGTGAGCGCCACGATGGCGATCAGGATGAGGGCCAGCAAGCGCCCTGGCTTGCTCTGGGCGCTCGCGCTCCGGCCCCTCTTAGGTGCTGCCACCTTCTCGTACTCCCTCTCGGGCCGCTCGCGCCCGGTCGGCGCGGTCGGCCATGACATGGTGTCGGGCTCCCCTACGGGAACAGACGCGCCCGGTGGTGCGCGGGGCGTGATTATGCCGCCTTGCGCACCACCGGGGCATGACTACTTCGCGTCGGAGTCGCCGTCGGTCTTCTTCGGCTCGTCCTCCGCCTTGGCCTTGGCGGCCTCGGCCGCGTCGGTGCCGTCCCCGGCGGCGTCGGCGTCCTTCTTACCGAGGTCGATCTTGTCGTCGGAGGCGGCGGCAGCGGCGGCAGATCCGTCGGTCTCGTCGGTCTCGGTGAGGGAGGAGGCGTCGTCGGGGACGATGTCGGCGTCGGACTTCAGGTCGTGCTCGATGCCGTGGACGATGCGGTTGTACTCGTCGTCGGTGAGGACGGCGCCGATCGCGTTCTTGGCGAAGAGGAGCTCGACGCCGGGGCCGGCGTCGAGGAGGACGGTCTCCTCGTTGACCTCCTTGACCGTCGCGTAGATCCCCCCGATCGTGCGGACACCGGAGCCGGGCTGCATCTCGTTCCGCATCTGGGCAGCCTGCTGCTGCTTCTTCTTGGCCGAGCGCGTCATCAGGAACATGGCCGCGATGAGCACGATGAACGGGAGAAGGGTAAAGGCATTCACGGGACGGAATTTCCTTCGCGCGACCGCGCGTGTGAGCGGCCTATTGATGGGGGTGTGGTCGGCGCCGCCCGCAAGAGCGGCATCGGCGGAGTCTAAGCGAGTCCGCATGCATGGAACAACGCTCAGCATGGCACCTGGGTTCCTGCGTGGGCCAATGCCCTCGCCGCCGCCGGCCCGTCACGTCCCGAACAGATCCTGCTGTCCGCTGCCCCCCGCCGACGACCTGGGCGGGGTCAGGCCCAGGTGCTCCCAGGCCGCCGGGGTGGCGACCCGGCCGCGCGGTGTGCGGGCCAGCAGACCCTCCCGGACCAGGAACGGTTCGGCGACCTCTTCCACGGTCTCGCGCTCCTCCCCCACCGCGACCGCGAGCGTGGACAGGCCGACCGGGCCGCCGCCGAACAGCTTCAGCAGCGCCTCCAGAACGGCACGGTCGAGCCGGTCCAGGCCGCGCGCGTCGACCTCGTACACGGCGAGCGCCGCGGCCGCGATCTCCCGGGTGATCAGGCCGTCCGCCTTGACCTGCGCGTAGTCGCGGACGCGGCGCAGCAGACGGTTGGCGATACGGGGCGTGCCGCGGGAGCGGCCGGCGATCTCGGCGGCGCCGTCCGGCTCGATCCCGACGTCCAGCAGGTGCGCCGAGCGGTGCACGACCCGCTCCAGCTCGCGCGGCTCGTAGAACTCCATGTGCGCGGTGAAGCCGAACCGGTCGCGCAGCGGGGGCGGCAGCAGACCCGCGCGCGTGGTGGCGCCCACCAGGGTGAAGGGGGGCAGTTCCAGCGGGATCGCGGTGGCGCCGGGGCCCTTGCCGACGATGACGTCGACGCGGAAGTCCTCCATCGCCATGTACAGCATCTCCTCGGCGGGCCGGGACATGCGGTGGATCTCGTCGAGGAAGAGGACCTCGCCCTCCTGGAGGGAGGAGAGGATCGCGGCGAGGTCGCCGGCGTGCTGGATGGCGGGGCCGGAGGTGATCCGGATGGGGGCGCCCATCTCGGCCGCGATGATCATCGACAGGGTGGTCTTGCCGAGACCGGGCGCGCCGGACAGGAGTACATGGTCGGCGGTGGCGCCGCGCGCGCGTGCGGCCCGCAGGACGAGATCGAGCTGTTCGCGGACCTTCTCCTGGCCGATGAACTCGCCGAGGTCCTTCGGGCGCAGCGCGGCCTCGACGGCCTGGTCCTCCCGGTCGGCGGACGCGCCGACGAGCCGCTCGGCGGCGGCGGGGTCGGCCGTGTCGTCCCAGTTCATGTGATGTGCCTCGATGGTCGTCGGGTCAGCGGGCGCGGTTCAGGGTCTGGAGGGCCGCCTTGAGCAGCTGCCCCACCTGCGGGGTGCCGCCGGCCGCCTCCGCCTGGGGGGCCACGGCGGTCACGGCCTCGTCCGCCTCGCGGGTGGCGTAGCCGAGGCCGATCAGGGCCGCGTGCAGCTGGTCGCGCCAGCCCTGGCTGACCGGGGCGCCGACCGCGGGGGCGCCGACGGGCTCGCCGAGGCGGTCCTTCAGCTCCAGCAGCAGCTTCTGGGCGCCCTTCTTGCCGATGCCGGGGACGGCGGTGAGCGCCTTCTCGTCGGCGGTGGCGACGGCCCGGCGCAGCGCGTCCGGGGTGTGCACGGCGAGCATCGCCTGGGCGAGGCGCGGGCCGACCCCGCTCGCGGTCTGGAGCAGCTCGAAGACCTGGCGCTCGTCGTCGTCGGCGAAGCCGTACAGGGTGAGGGAGTCCTCGCGCACGACCAGGGAGGTGTGCAGCTTGGCGGGCTGGCCGAGACGGAGCGTGGACAGCGTGTTCGGCGTGCACTGGACGGCCATGCCGACACCGCCGACCTCGACGACCGCGGCGTCGGGGGCGAGCGCGGCGACCGTGCCGCTGACGAAGGCGATCATGCCGTACGGCCTTTCGTTGCGTGGATCTGCTGCCGGGCGACGGCCTGCTGGAGCCGGTTCTGCGCGGGGGCGCGCCAGATGTGGCAGATGGCGAGGGCGAGGGCGTCGGCGGCGTCGGCCGGCTTCGGGGGTGCGGCGAGCCGCAGCAGCCGGGTGACCATGGCGCCGACCTGCGCCTTGTCGGCACGACCGGTGCCGGTCACGGCAGCCTTGACCTCGCTGGGGGTGTGCAGGGCGACGGGGATGCCGCGCCGGGCGGCGCACAACATGGCGACGGCGCTGGCCTGGGCGGTGCCCATGACGGTGCGGACGTTGTGCTGGCTGAAGACGCGTTCCACCGCGACGAACTCGGGCCGGTGTTCGTCCAGCCACTCCTCGAGGCCCTGCTCGACGGCGAGCAGCCGGTGGCTGAGGTCGGCGTCCACCGGGGTGCGTACGACCCCGACGCCGATCATGGTGAGCGGGCGCCCCGCGACCCCCTCGACGACACCGACGCCACATCGCGTCAGGCCGGGGTCCACCCCCAGAACACGCACCGCGCCCCTCCCTCTGCCGGCTCGATCACCTGTTTGTGCAGGCTATCGGGTGCCACTGACAACGCCCCGCACCGACGCCGGGAACGCGACGGGCCGACGGGGGGTGTCCCGTCGGCCCGGTCAGCCAGCCGTACGCGTTACGCGTCGACCTTCGCCATGATCTCGTCGCTCACGTCGAAGTTCGCGAAGACGTTCTGCACGTCGTCGCTGTCCTCGAGCGCGTCGATCAGCTTGAAGATCTTCTTCGCGCCCTCCTCGTCCAGCTCGACCTGGACGGACGGCACGAAGCTGGAGTCGGCGGAGTCGTAGTCGATGCCGGCCTCCTGGAGGGCGGTGCGGACCGCGACCAGGTCGGAGGCCTCGCTGATGACCTCGAAGGTCTCGCCGAGGTCGTTGACCTCCTCGGCACCGGCGTCCAGGACGGCGCCGAGCACGTCGTCCTCGGTCAGCTCGCCCTTGGGGACGATGACGACGCCCTTGCGGCTGAACATGTACGACACGGAGCCCGGGTCGGCCATGGAGCCACCGTTGCGGGTCATGGCGACACGGACGTCGGAGGCGGCGCGGTTGCGGTTGTCGGTGAGGCACTCGATGAGCACCGCGACACCGTTGGGGCCGTAACCCTCGTACATGATCGTCTCGTAGTCGGCGCCGCCGGCCTCGAGACCGCCACCGCGCTTGATCGCGGAGTCGATGTTCTTGTTCGGGACCGACTGCTTCTTGGCCTTCTGGACGGCGTCGTACAGTGTCGGGTTACCGTCGAGGTCGACGCCGCCCATGCGCGCCGCGACCTCGATGTTCTTGATCAGCTTCGCGAAGAGCTTGCCGCGCTTGGCGTCGATCACGGCCTTCTTGTGCTTCGTCGTAGCCCATTTAGAGTGGCCGGACATCTGCCTGTCTCCTTCGCGTAACCATCTACATAACGAACGCCAGAGATCCTACAAGGACTCCGCCGCCCCGTTGGCGCGCACCATGTCGACGAAGAGGGAGTGCACCCGGTGGTCGCCGGTCAGTTCCGGGTGGAACGACGTGGCGAGCGCGTTGCCCTGGCGGACGGCGACGATGTGGCCCTCGTGCTCGGCGAGCACCTCGGTGCCGACGCCGACGGACTCCACCCAGGGGGCGCGGATGAAGACGCCCTCCACAGGATCGCCCGGGATGCCCCGGACGTCGAGCGCGGCCTCGAAGGACTCGTTCTGGCGGCCGAAGGCGTTGCGGCGCACGATCATGTCGATGCCGCCGATGGTCTCCTGGCCCGAGCGCGGGTCGAGGATCTTGTCGGCGAGCATGATCATGCCGGCGCAGGTGCCGTAGACGGGCATGCCGCTGCGCACGCGCGCGCGGAGGGGCTCCATCAGCCCGAAGAGGACGGCCAGCTTGGAGATGGTGGTGGACTCGCCGCCGGGCAGCACGAGACCGTCGACCTCGGCGAGTTCCTCGGGGCGCCGCACCGGCCTGGCCACGGCGTCGGCCGCGGCCAGGGCGATGAGGTGCTCCCGTACGTCGCCCTGGAGGGCCAGGACGCCTATGACGGGGGTGTTCATGTGATGCAGTGCCTTACCAGCCGCGGTTCGCGTAGCGCTCGGACTCGGGGAGGATGTCGCAGTTGATGCCGACCATGGCCTCGCCGAGGTTGCGGGAGGCGTCCGCGATGATCTTCGGGTCGTCGTAGAAGGTGGTGGCCTTGACGATGGCCGCGGCGCGCTTGGCCGGGTCGCCGGACTTGAAGATGCCGGAGCCGACGAACACGCCCTCGGCGCCGAGCTGGCGCATCAGGGCCGCGTCGGCCGGGGTGGCCACACCGCCGGCGGAGAACAGCACCACCGGGAGCTTGCCCAGCTCGGCGACCTCCTTGACCAGCTCGTACGGGGCGCGCAGCTCCTTGGCGGCGGCGTACAGCTCGTGGTTGTCCAGGCCGCGCAGGCGGGCGATGTCGCCCTTGATCTGACGCAGGTGGCGGACGGCCTCGACCACGTTGCCGGTGCCGGCCTCGCCCTTGGAGCGGATCATCGCGGCGCCCTCGGCGATGCGGCGCAGGGCCTCGCCCAGGTTGGTGGCACCGCACACGAAGGGGGTGGTGAAGGACCACTTGTCCGAGTGATTGACCTCGTCGGCCGGGGTGAGGACCTCGGACTCGTCGATGTAGTCGACGCCGAGGGACTGGAGGACCTGGGCCTCGACGAAGTGGCCGATGCGGGACTTGGCCATGACCGGGATGGAGACGGCGTCGATGATGCCCTCGATCATGTCCGGGTCGGACATCCGGGCCACACCGCCGTCCTTGCGGATGTCGGCCGGGACCCGCTCCAGGGCCATGACGGCGACGGCGCCCGCGTCCTCGGCGATCTTCGCCTGCTCCGGCGTGACGACGTCCATGATCACGCCGCCCTTGAGCTGCTCGGCCATGCCACGCTTCACGCGCGCGGTGCCGGTCTCGGGAGCCTGGTTCTCGATGGTGGACACGGATGACCTCACTCATGGGAAAAGAAGGTTTCTGCTTCCCCGAGGAAACGTGAGTGGAGCAGGCCACAGCAAGGGCCAATGGCAAGCAGGTGGATCCTTTTCGGCTCGGCGGGCTCAGCTCACCCGTTCCACCAGGGCCGCGGGCGGCTCGTCGTCCATCTCGAAGGCCAGCGGAAACGGCGCGTGTCCGGCCAGCCGGAACCAGCGGACCTTGCGGTGCTCGCGCAGCCGGCGGGCGGCTCCGACGGCGTCGTTGTGGAAGCGGCGCGCCATCGGCACCCTGCGGACGGCCTCCGCCAGCTCCCGGGCGGCCTCCTCGCCGCCCGGGGCCTCCCGTACGGCCTCCACCTGCGCCGGGTCCGCGAAGACCGCGCGCAGCGCCTGGCTCAGCTCGCTCTCGGCGACCTCCCGCTGCTCCTCCTCGGCCTGCCGGGCCCCGTGCGCGGCCTCGTACAGCACGATCGAGGCGGCCGGGTCGAGCACACCCGAGGTCGCCAGTTCCTGGGTCACGGAGGCCCGCCGCAGCAGCTGGGCGTCGAGCGCCGCGCGCGCGGCGTCCATCCGCACATGCAGCCGGTCCAGCCGGCCGGCGGTCCAGCTCAGGTACACGCCGATCGCGACCAGGGCGACAAGGATCCAGATGAGGGTTGCGGTCACGGCCGAAGGCTATCGGCCCACCCGGCCGCACCCCGGCCACCGGCCAGCCCGGCGCCGCGGTCATGCTCCGGGGCCCGGAATCCCGTCCAGAAAGCGCCATGGCCCGGAGCCGCCCGCAATCCCGACCCAAACGCGGTCGGAGCCCGGAGCCGCCCGCAATCCCGTCCCGAAAGCGGTCACGGCCCAGCGCCACCCGGAAACCCGACCCAAACGCGGTCGGGGCCCGGAGCCGCCCTCAATTCCATCCCGAAAACGGTCACGGCCCGACGCCGCCGGGAAACCCGTCCAGAAAGCGGCCGCGGCCCAGCGCCACCCGCAAACCCGACCCGAAAGCGGTCACGGCCCGGAGCCGGCCCGACCCGGAAGGCCGTATCGGCCCGCCGTCTGTCCGAAGCCGAGCCGGAAAGCCGCAACGGCCCGCCACTTACCCGAAGCCGAGCCCGAAAGCCATAACCGCCCGCCGTCTGTCCGAAGCCAAGCCCGAAAACCGCAACAGCCCGCCACTTGCCCGAAGCCGAGCCGGAATGCCATAACGGCCCGCCGTCCGTCCGAAGCCCGGCCCGAAAGCCGTAACGGCCCGCCGTCCGTCCGAAGCCGAACCCGAAAGCCGTCGCGGCCCGCGCCCCTCGCACACGCCCGAAGCCCACCCGCACTCCCCTACCGACCCCGCCCCGTCGATCGGCTCGGAGGCGGTGCGGGGCCGGGACGCGGGTCAGTCGCGGGCCAGGCCGAAGCGGGCTCGTAGGCCTGGGGGGCGGTCGTCGGTCGCGACCGCCGCCGCGCCGGCCGTCACGGTCTCGTAGACGGAGAGGATGTCCGCGCCGACCGTCGACCAGTCGAAGCGCCGCACATGCGCGCTGCCCCGCTCGCGCAGCGCCGCGCGCCGGTCCGGGTCCGCCAGCAGCCGTACGGCCGCCTTGGCGAGCGCGTCGGCGTCCTCGACCGGGAACACCTCGCCCGCCTCACCCTGGTCCAGGACCTGCACGAAGGCGTCCAGGTCGGAGGCGAGCACGGGGGCGCCCGCGGACATCGCCTCGACGAGGATGATGCCGAAGCTCTCGCCACCGGTGTTGGGAGCGACGTACAGGTCGACGCTGCGCAGCAGGCGGGCCTTGTCCTCGTCGCTGATCATGCCGAGGAACTCCACCCGCGCGCGCAGCTCCCGCGGCAGCTCCTCGACGGCGGCCTCCTCGTCGCCACGCCCCGCGACCAGGAGGCGGGCCCCCGGCCGCGCCGCGAGGATCTCCGGCAGCGCCTTCATCAGCACCGGCAGGCCCTTGCGCGGCTCGTCGATACGGCCGATGAAGCCGATGGTGTCCCCCTGCCACTCCGCCCTGGGCTCGGCCCTGGCGAAGAAGTCGACGTCGACGCCGTTGGGGATGACCACCGCGTCCCCGCCCAGGTGCTCGACCAGGGTGCGGCGGGCGTACTCACTGACCGCTATCCGCGCGCTGATCTTCTCCAGGGCCGCCTGGAGGATCGAGTACGCGGCGATCATGGCGCGCGAACGCGGGTTGGACGTGTGGAAGGTGGCCACGATCGGACCGGAAGCCGCCCAGCAGGTCAGCAGCCCCAGCGAGGGCGAGGTCGGCTCGTGGATGTGGACCACGTCGAAGGCGCCGTCGTGCAGCCAGCGCCGGACCCGCGCGGCGGACAGGAACCCGAAGTTCAGCCGGGCCACCGAGCCGTTGTACGGCACCGGCACGGCACGGCCGGCGGAGACGACGTACGGCGGCAGCGGGGTGTCGTCGTCGGCCGGGGCGAGCACGGAGACCTCGTGGCCCAGCCGGATGAAGTACTCGGCGAGGTCGCGGATGTGGAACTGGACGCCACCGGGCACGTCCCAGGAGTACGGGCAGACGATCCCGATTCTCACGAGGGTCCCTTCGCGGGGTCGAGGTCGGCGAGCCACAGCCGCTGGAGCATGTGCCAGTCCTCCGGGTGGTCGGCGATGCCGGAGGCGAAGGCGTCGGCCAGCGCCTGTGTCATGACAGACGTCTTCTCGGCCCGGCTGCCCGACTCGGGCACCTCGACCGGCGGATGCACCCGGCCCTGGAGGACGGGCGAGTCGTCGTACCAGAGGGTGACCGGCAGCAGCAGCGCGCCGGTCTGCTGGGCGAGCAGGGCCGGGCCCGCGGGCATCCGGGCCTTCTCGCCGAAGAAGTCGACCTCCACGCCGGAGGCGGACAGGTCACGGTCGGCGACCAGGCAGACCAGACCGCCGTCGCGCAGCCGCCGGGCCAGCGTGCCGAAGGCGGAGCCGCCGCTGTGCGGCAGGACCTCCATGCCGAGGCTCTCGCGGTAGGCGACGAAGCGGTCGTACAGCGTCTCGGGCCGCAGCCGCTCGGCGACCGTCGTGAACGGCGTCTCCAGCTTGGTGGTGACCCAGGCACCGGCCAGGTCCCAGTTGGCCAGATGGGGCAGCGCCAGGATCACACCCCGGCCCGAGGCCAGCCCGTCCGTCAGATGGTGCAGGTCCTTCGGGTCGAAGCCCGCCCTGACGCGCTCCGGGCTCCAGGCGGGCAGCCGGAAGGACTCCATCCAGTAGCGCAGGTACGAGCGCATGCCCGCACGCGACAGCTCGGCGAGGCGTTCGGGCGTGGCGTCGGGCACCACGCGCGCGTAGTTGGCCTCCAGCCGCCGTACGCCCTTGCCGCGCCGCTTCCAGGCCAGGTCGGCGATGCCGCGGCCGAGACGGACCGCCACGGGTTCGGGGAGCCTCCTGACGGTGCTCCAGCCGAGCCCGTACAGCGCGTCGGTGAGCCGTTCGGCGGCGCTCACTGCGCGGCCTCTCCGGCACCCTGCCGCGCTGCCGCCTCCGCCTCGGCGGACTCGCGGCGGACGGTGACGACCCGCTGGACCAGCGTGACGAGACTGCCCACGGCGACGATCCACAGAGCGACCGGCAGCAGCCACTGGATGCCCGGCACCCCGAACGTGTGCAGGCCCGCGAGACCGGCCGCGACCAGCGAGATCACCAGCCGCTCGGCGCGCTCGACCAGCCCGTTGACGGCGACCGGCAGCCCGATCGACTCGCCGCGCGCCTTGGTGTACGACACCACCTGGCCGCTGGCCAGACAGAAGATCGAGACCGCGCACAGGGCGTTGTCATTGCCCTGGCCCGCGTACCAGAGCGCGAACCCGCCGAAGATCGCGCCGTCGGCCACCCGGTCCAGAGTGGAGTCCAGGAAGGCGCCCCAGCGGCTGGAGCGGCCCAGCTGACGGGCCATGTTGCCGTCGACCAGGTCGGAGAAGACGAAGAGGGTGATCACGACCGTGCCCCAGAAGAACTCGCCCCGGGGGTAGAAGACCAGCGCACCCGCGACGACCCCGGCCGTGCCGATGAGCGTCACCGTGTCGGGGCTCACGCCCCTCCGGATGAGAAACGCGGCGAACGGTGTGAGGACACGCGTGAAGAATGCACGCGCGTACTTGTTCAGCATGGCCTTCCCGACGGTCGTCTCGCCGTAGCCCTGGTGGCCTCCGGCTGGCCCATCGTAGCCACGCGCGTGCGTCTGTGACGGGTGGGCACCCGCAGCCGTGCCGTGTGCCGGTGTGCACCGGCACACGCGCGGGCGCGCGTGGCGCGATCACGGTGGGCGGACGTCGTTCGTATGGACGCCACGTGACGGGAGTGGAAAGCTCGAATAACCGCGGGCGTCGCCGGAGCCGCCAGTGCACGCGGGTCCCGCGCGACCGCGCCCACAGTGACCTCACCGTGTACGGGAGGCAGGATCATGGGCGACAAGACACAGACACACCACCCCGGGGCCGCCGGCAGTGCTCTGACGGCCGACCAGCCCTCGTCGGTACGGAACGTGGTGCTGGTCGGCCACTCCGGTTCGGGCAAGACAACCCTGGTGGAGGCCCTCGCACTGACCGCGGGGGCGGTGAACCGGGCAGGCCGCGTGGAGGACGGCGGCACCGTCTCGGACTACGACGACATCGAGCACCGGCAGCAGCGCTCCGTACAGCTCTCCCTGGTGCCGGTCGAATGGAACGGCATCAAGATCAACCTCCTGGACACCCCCGGCTACGCCGACTTCGTCGGGGAACTGCGAGCCGGCCTGCGGGCGGCGGACGCGGCCCTCTTCGTCGTCTCCGCCTCCGACGGCGTGGACGGCTCGACCCGCATGGTGTGGGAGGAGTGCGCGGCCGTCGGCATGCCCCGCGCCATCGTGATCACCCACCTGGAAGCCGCCCGCGCGGACTTCGAGGAGATGACCCGCACCTGCGCGGAGGTGTTCGGCGGCGACGACCCCGACGCCGTGCTCCCGCTGTACCTGCCGCTGCGCGGCCCCGAGGGGCCCGACGGACACGCGCCCGTGACCGGACTGGTCGGACTGCTGACACAGAAGCTCTTCGACTACTCGACCGGCGAACGCAAGGAGTCCGAACCCGACGCCGACCAGCTGCCCGGCATCGAGGAGGCCCGCAACCGGCTCATCGAGGGGATCATCGCCGAGAGCGAGGACGAAACCCTCATGGACCGCTACCTCGGCGGCGAACAGGTCGACCTCGACACACTGGTCCAGGACCTCGAGCGAGCCGTCGCACGCGGCAGCTTCTTCCCCGTCCTCGCGGCCGCCCCCGCCGCCGAGGGCGCACGCCAGGGCCTCGGCACGGTCGAGCTGCTCGAACTGGTCACCGGCGGCTTCCCGACACCGTTCGAGCATCCCTTGCCGGGCGTCACCACCATCGACGGCAAGCCGCGCGAGCTGAAGCCGTGCGACATCAGCGGTCCGCTGGTCGCCGAGGTCGTCAAGACCGCCTCCGACCCCTACGTCGGCCGCATCTCACTGGTCCGGGTCTTCTCCGGCACCCTGCGCCCCGACCAGACCGTGCACGTCTCCGGACACGGCCTCACCGACCGCGGACACGAGGACCACGACGTCGACGAGAAGGTCGGCGCCCTGTCCATGCCCTTCGGCAAACAGCAGCGCCCGGTATCCCACGCCGTCGCCGGCGACCTGGTCTGCGTCGCCAAACTCGGCCGCGCCGAGACCGGCGACACCCTCTCCGCGAAGGACGACCCGCTGCTGATGGAGCCCTGGCAGATGCCGGACCCGCTGCTGCCCCTCGCCATCCAGGCACACAGCAAGGCCGACGAGGACAAACTCTCCCAGGGCCTGTCCCGGCTGGTCGCCGAGGACCCCACCATGCGCCTGGAGCAGAACCAGAACACCCACCAGGTCGTCCTGTGGTGCCTCGGCGAGGCACACGCGGACGTCGCCCTGGAACGGCTGCGCAGCCGCTACGGCGTCCAGGTCGACGTCGTCCCGCACAAGGTCTCCCTCCGCGAGACCTTCGCGACCAGGGCCACCGGCCGCGGCCGCCATGTCAAGCAGTCCGGCGGACACGGCCAGTACGCCATCTGCGAGATCGAGGTCGAACCGCTGCCCGGCGGCTCCGGCATCGAGTTCGTCGACAAGGTGGTCGGCGGCGCCGTACCCCGGCAGTTCATCCCGTCCGTGGAAAAGGGCGTACGCGCACAGGCCGCCAAGGGCGTCGCCGCCGGATATCCGCTCGTGGACGTACGGGTCACACTGCTGGACGGCAAGGCCCACTCGGTGGACTCCTCCGACGCCGCCTTCCAGACCGCGGGCGCGCTCGCACTGCGCGAGGCCGCGGCCGACGCGAAGATCCACCTGCTGGAGCCGGTCGCCGAGGTGACCGTGCTGGTCGGCGACGACTACGTGGGCACCGTCATGAGCGACCTGTCCAGCCGGCGCGGCCGCGTACTCGGCACCGAACAGGTGGGCTCCGGACGGACCCTGATCCGGGCCGAGGTACCCGAGTTCGAGATCGGCCGGTACGCCGTCGACCTCCGCTCCCTCTCGCACGGCACCGCCCGCTTCGACCGCACCTACGCCCGGCACGAACCGATGCCGCCCCAGGTCGCGGAGCGCATCCGGGAACAGTCCGGAGACCGCGCCTAGTTCACCGCGCGCCACCCGGTGCGGGGCGGACGGCTTCGGCCGTCCGCCCCCGCCCTGTCGGTGGCGGCGGATACGCTGATCACCTGATCACGTCGTGCCGCAACCGTCCGGTAGTCGTCCGGAATCGGCAGCACGACCGGTCCAACAGGTGTGCGGAGCAAGGAACTCGGGAAGGCCGGAACAGCGACACCGGCGGCGATGGGGGCGGGAATGTCGTTTGGAACGGAGTGGGACGGACCCCAGGTGCCCGTCTCGGGCGACGGAAGTCAGGCGGCGACGGCCGCGCTGGCCTCCGCGGCGTACCGGGACAGCCCGATCGAGGAGATCAAGAAGGCCGACAACGAATGGCACCAGTCGGCCGTCAAACCCGGCCGGATCAAGCTGTTCCGGCCGAACCTCGGCGAGGCCTACGCGCGGGCCGTCGTCGACCGCATGCTCGCGCCCGGCCGCAAGCCCCTCATCCAGTCCTTCGGCTCAGAACCGCAGTTCGTCGTCGAACACTGCCTGGCCGCCAACAACATCCGCCGCGAGCGCGACAACCGGCTGACCGCCGTCACCGTCCTGTGCGGCCTGCTGTTCCTGCCCGGACTCCTCGCCTGGCTGCTCGTCTTCCAGCTGCGCACGTTCGTCGCCAAACGCGACGACAGACGAGCCGGTCCCCTCGCCACGGCACTGCTCCTCGGCGTCGGCCTGCTCGCCGCACTCTTCCTGATCAAGATGCCGTTCACCGGCTTCTGGGCCTGGTACGCACGCGCGGCCGTCGCCCTGCCCGTACTGGGCTGGTTCCTGGCCAAGCGGATCTGCGAACGCACCGCCCACGACCTGCGGGCCCGCTGGGACGGCCTGCTGTCCGGGACCAGCGTCGGCGCCAAGGTCCCGGAAGCCGTACCCCGCGCCCCCGGCGAGACCGCGGCCGAGGAACTGCGCCAGTCCCTGGCCCGGCTCAGCGCCGAACAGCAGTCCAACTCGGTCTTCTACGCCGGCCCCAAGGGCATACTCGGCATGGGCACCCGCTGGGGCTCCTGGCAACTCGCCGAAGACTTGCTGTCCGCCGACCCCACCCGCGAGATCCACCCCTTCCGCAGCTGGGACGTGATCCGCGCGATCCACGACCAGCTGTCCCTGCTGGAACGCGGCCCGCTGAACACCGGCGGCTTCCCCAAGCCCTCCATACGGCACTGGATCGTCACCCCCATCGGCGAGGGAGCCACCGCCGTGTCCCGCCCCGAGGGCGCCGACGTCGAGGCCTTCCAGGTCAAGCCGCACGCCATACAGGACATCTGCAACAAGCAGCAGTTCGGCAGCGGCGACCGGCACTACCTCGGCGTGCAGTGGACCCTGTGGGACGGACAGCTGGTCATCACCATGCTGATCACGGTCACCGTGCTGCACCAGACCCTGCGCATCGAGGTCACCGGGCACGCCCTCGGCCCGGTGAACTCCCTGTTCACCACCAAGCCGGAAGCCCCGAGCAAGGAGGTCGCCAAGACCCTCAAGCCCTGGGAGACCCGCAAGATCATGCTGCCGCTGGTCACCGCCGACGAGGTGGTACGACTCGCCGCACGCGCCCCGCTGACCTGGTACCCGCCGCTCCTCAACTGGCTCGGCGGCTCACTCGGCCTGCCCGAGCCGTTCGGCCTGCGGCACGCCTGGGCCGACCAGCCCTGGCGGCACCGCTTCATGGCCGACGACGCGCTGCGCGCGGCCACACCGGTCCTGCGGGTGGTGCACTCCGCCGCGCTCAAGGTGCTCGCGGACCATGGCGTGGACACCGAGAAGTTCGGCACCCGGTCGGCGTTCCTCAGCTCCCAGGTGCAGGACCCGATGCCGAAGAAGGCCGACCTCTACGACGCGTGAGCCCCGGCGGCCGGCTCAGGCGCTCACGCCGAGGCGGGCCACGCCTCCGCCAGCATCTTCCTGGTGTCCGCCAGGAGCTGCGGCAGCACCTTGGTGTGGCCCACCACCGGCATGAAGTTCGTGTCGCCGCCCCAGCGCGGGACGATGTGCTGGTGCAGGTGGGCGGCGATGCCGGCACCCGCCACGGACCCCTGGTTCATGCCGATGTTGAAACCGTGCGCGCCGGACGCGGTGCGCAGCGCCGTCATCGCCTGCTTGGTCAGCTCGGCCAGCTCGGCGGTCTCCGGGCCGGTCAGATCCGTGTAGTCGGCCACATGACGGTAGGGCACGGTCATCAGATGGCCGCCGTTGTACGGGTAGAGGTTGAGGACGGCGTAGACATGCTCGCCGCGGCGGACGATCAGCGTGTCCTCGTCGGACTTGGCCGGAATCGAGCAGAAGGGGCAGCCGTCCTCGGCTCCGGGACCGCTCGGCTTGTTCTCCCCCTGGATGTAGGCCATGCGGTGGGGGGTCCACAGGCGCTGGAACGCATCCTGCGTCCCGACTCCGATCTGCTGCTCCGGCTCACTCGTCATGCTAGGCAGCATATGGCGTCCGGGTGAGGTACAGGGCAGGGCCCCCGGCGAGATCAAGTCAGTCACCGGGGGCCGACCCCCGCGTCGGCGGGGAGCAGAGCACCTTGTGCGTGTGGGCCTTGCGAATCTTGGGATCACCCCCGCATGCGCGGGGACCCATCACACCTGTACGCGACGCTCCACCACATCAACGAGCTTCGCGATCGCCTCGTCACGCGGAATGCCGTTCTCCTGCGAACCGTCGCGGTAGCGGAAGGACACCGTGCCTGCGTTCATGTCGTCGTCGCCGACAATGATCATGAACGGCACCTTCTGCTTCTGCGCCGTCCTGATCTTCTTCTGCATACGGTCCGAGGAGGAGTCGACCTCGACCCGCAGTCCCTTCTTCCTGGCGTCGGCGGCGAACCTGTCCAGGTACTCGACGTGGGCGTCACCCACCGGAATACCAACCGCCTGGACCGGCGCCAGCCACGCCGGGAAGGCGCCCGCGTAGTGCTCCAGCAGCACCGCGAAGAACCGCTCGATGGAGCCGAACAGCGCGCGGTGGATCATGACCGGGCGCTGCTTGGAGCCGTCCGGGCCGGTGTACTCCAGGTTGAACCGCTCGGGCAGGTTGAAGTCGAGCTGGATGGTCGACATCTGCCAGGTGCGGCCGATCGCGTCCTTGGCCTGGACGGAGATCTTCGGGCCGTAGAAGGCGGCGCCGCCCGGGTCCGGGACCAGCGGCAGGCCCTGCTTCTCGGCGACCTGGCGCAGTGTCTCGGTCGCCTCCTCCCAGACCTCGTCGGAGCCGACGAACTTCTCCGGGTCCTTGGTCGACAGCTCCAGGTAGAAGTCGGTCAGACCGTAGTCGCGCAGCAGGCCGAGGACGAAGGTGAGCGTCTTGTCCAGCTCCTCGGACATCTGCTCACGGGTGCAGTAGATGTGCGCGTCGTCCTGGGTGAAGCCGCGGGCGCGGGTGAGGCCGTGCACGACGCCGGACTTCTCGTACCGGTACACGGTCCCGAACTCGAAGAGGCGCAGCGGCAGTTCGCGGTAGGAGCGGCCGCGCGCGTCGAAGATCAGGTTGTGCATCGGGCAGTTCATGGGCTTGAGGTAGTAGTCCACGCCCTCGTCGAGCTGCATGGGCGGGTACATGCCGTCGGCGTACCAGTCCAGGTGGCCCGAGGTCTCGAAGAGCTTCCCCTTCGTCGCGTGCGGGGTGTAGACGAACTCGTAGCCCTCTTCCTCGTGGCGGCGCCGCGAGTAGTCCTCCATGACCCGGCGGATGATGCCGCCCTTGGGGTGGAAGACGGCGAGGCCGGAGCCGATCTGCTCCGGGATGGAGAACAGGTCGAGCTCGCTGCCCAGCTTGCGGTGGTCGCGCTTCTCGGCCTCGGCGAGGAAGTCCAGGTACGCCTTCAGCTCGTCCTTGGACGGCCAGGCGGTGCCGTAGATGCGCTGGAGCATCGGGTTCTTCTCGCTGCCGCGCCAGTAGGCGGCCGCGTTGCGCATCAGCTTGAACGCCGGGATGAGACGGGTCGAGGGCAGGTGCGGACCCCGGCAGAGGTCCTTCCAGCACAGCTCGCCGGTCTTGGCGTCCAGGTTGTCGTAGATCGTCAGCTCGCCGGCGCCGACCTCGACGTCCGCGCCGTCGTCGTGCGACGCCGAGCCCTTGAGGCCGATCAGCTCCAGCTTGTACGGCTCGTCCGCCAGCTCCTCGCGGGCCGCCTCGTCGGTGACCACGCGACGGGCGAACTTCTGCCCGCGCTTCTGGATCTCCTGCATCTTCTTCTCGATGGCCTTGAGATCCTCGGGCGTGAACGGCTTCTCGACGTCGAAGTCGTAGTAGAAGCCGTCCTTGACCGGCGGGCCGATGCCCAGCTTGGCCTCGGGGAACAGCTCCTGCACGGCCTGCGCCATGACGTGCGCGGTGGAGTGGCGCAGGATGTTCAGGCCGTCCTCGGACGAGATCTCGACGCCCTCGACCTCGTCACCGTCGGACAGTGCGTACGTGAGGTCCTTCAGCTCGCCGCCCACGCGCGCGGCGATGATCGAGCGCTCGCCCGCGAAGAGGTCGGCGGCCGTAGTGCCCGTCGTCACCACGCGTTCTTCCCGCTCGGAATCGCGTTGGATGATCACACGGACGTCTGACACCGGTCTCTCCTGACTGAAGGTGGGTGCGGCGCCATACCAGGAGCGCGCGCACAGGCGATCGTACCGACCCCTCGGCACCGACCGCGAAACGGTCACCCTCAGTCCCCGTCCCCGTACGCCTCGCCACATGCCTCCTCGAAGAAGTCGAGGTTCTCGTGCAGGGACTTCATCAGCCGGTCCCGCTCGGCCTCGTCCACCTGGACGGGGACGACGCCGGAGGCGCCGGTGAGCCGGCGGAAGCCGCCGCGGCGCTCCAGCCGGCCGTGTATGCGCACCGGCAGCCCGACGAGGTGGGCGTGGCCCGCGATGCGGTAGTCCTCCTCGTCCAGGGTGACGCGGACGTGCGGGACCTCGGCTCCGGCGAGGACGCGCAGCCGGACCGTGCCCGGGCCGCCGGGGCCGGCGCGGCGCATGCGGACCACGGCGCCGGTGATCCGGACCGGTACGGAGGGTTCCGCGTGCAGATAGCGGGCGGCGGCCTCGCGCAGGGCGGGCAGGTCGCCGGGCGAGAACTCGACGGGCTCGGCGGAGGCGGCGCAGCCCTCGGGGACGCCGGCGCCGGGCGCCCAGGCGACCGCGATCCGGGCGCCCTCGGTGCCCCGTACGAGGGTGGTGAGCGCTTCGGTGAGTTCCCGGCTGACCCCGGCCTGGACCGCGCCGTCGAAGGCGTCCATGCCGCCGGTGGCCCGCCGGTAGTCGATGGCCTCGCGGGCGGCGTACAGGGCCTGGTGGAGGCGGACGGCGAGGGGGCGGGCGGTGGGTACGGGGGCGAAGACGGTGAGGCGGTGGCCGTCGGTGGCGGGGCCGACGAGGAGGTGTTCCAGGAGGGCGGCCGCGGGGCGGCGGTGGCGGGCGCCGTGGTAGCCGGCCCGGGCGCGGGTGGCGAGGGCGGCGGCGAGCAGCATCTGCCGGGCGGCGGTGTGCAGTTGCTCGTCGGCCGCCCAGGGCGCGGTGCCGGCGGGTCCGCTCGGGGTCTGGCGCCACCAGCGGATCTCGTCGCTGGGTACGGCGAGGGAGATCAGCACCTCGCGTGCGGCGGGGGTGTCGCTGCGGGCGAGGGCGTCGAGGGCCTCGCCGAGCAGGTCGTCGCTGTCGGGGAAGGCACGGTTCTCGGGGACGAGCAGGCTGGTGGCGTGGCCGGCCGGGCCGGGCGGGGTCCAGCGGCCGTACCGTCCGGGGGCTCCGCCGCGCCGCTGCCAGCCGTGCCGGCGCAGCAGGGCGCCGAGTACGGCGGGGTCGACCCCGGCGGGCTCGGGCGGGCTGTTCCAGGGCGGGTCGTCGGGGTGCGGGCGGGCCTGGCGGGGCGGTTGCCCGTACGGACGGCTTGTCATGGCCTGCCTCCCGTCCCGACCCGCGTCATGATCTCGCAGAGCGCGCGGTCGTCGAAGATGCGCGAGGTCGGGATCCGCACGGTGGTCCGCTGCCGGCCGGTGACCGGGTGGCCGGCGAGGTTGACCCAGTAGCAGCAGTGCCTGAGGTCGAGCCGGTCGTGTCCGGCGCGCAGCCACTGGTCCTGCGAGCGCGGGACGATCATGACGACCAGGATCTTGTGGACCGTGACCGGGGTGCGGGCGAGCTTGCGCAGGTGGTCGTTGTCGAGGGTGAAGGAGAAGGAGGGCCCCGGAGGGCGGGGGGCGACCTGGTACGTGGCCTTCAGCTGGACCTTGATCGTGACCTCGTCGTCGACGGTGTGGCCGGGGGCGCTGTGGCTGACGTGCCAGTCGATGCCGTTGTCTGGGAAGGGCTGGGACAGCGAGCAGCCGGCCGCGGCGGCGACCGCGTGCAGATAGCCGACCTGCAAGGTCTCCATGCAGGCGGTGGTGGCGAGCGTGCCGCGAAGGGTGCCCGTGCGATCGGGCAGCAGCCCGCCCCGCTCGGGCTGCGCTATGGCCATGACCAACAGCCTTCCAAGCCAAGTGTTTCCCCGCTGAGGGCCGCTGAACTGCAAAGACCCGTACTCCTGTTGTCTCCTTCCGGCGTACGGCGCAAACGGCCCGGGTATCACCAAACGGGCAGAAGACGGAACGCCATCTGCCGTGGGTGAACGAGGAGTTGGGTTGCGATGACGACCTGGTACGAGGGGCCGTTGGCCGCCTTCGACACGGAGACGACGGGCGTCGACGTCGAGACCGACCGGATCGTGTCGGCCGCCGTCGTCGTCCAGGATGCGCCGGGGACCCGGCCCCGGGTGTCCCGCTGGCTGGTGAACCCGGGTGTGCCGGTGCCCCAGGCTGCGACGGACGTGCACGGGCTGACGGAGGAACACCTGGCGCGCAACGGCCGCTGGCCGGCGCCGGTCATGTACGAGATAGCCGAGCAGCTGGCGGAGCACGCGGCGCTGGGCCGTCCGCTGGTGGTGATGAACGCGCCGTTCGATCTGACGCTGCTGGACCGGGAGTTGCGCCGGCACCGGGCGTCCTCGCTGGACCGCTGGTTCCGGTCGGTGCCGTTGCGGGTGCTGGACCCGCGGGTGCTGGACAAGCACCTGGACCGGTACCGCAAGGGGCGGCGCACGCTGACCGACCTGTGCGAGCACTACGGGGTGGCGCTGGAGGGCGCGCATGACGCGGGCGCGGACGCGCTGGCCGCGCTGGAGGTCGTACGGGCGCTGGGCCGGCGTTTCGCGACCCGGCTGGAGAGGCTGTCCCCCGGCGAGCTGCACACGCTCCAGGCCGGCTGGCATGCGGCGCAGGCGCGGGGGCTCCAGGCGTGGTTCGCGCGCAGCGGTTCGGAGGAGACGGTCAGCACGGAGTGGCCGCTGCGGCCGGAGCTGCCGGCGGCGGCGTAAGGGTGGAGCGGCCGGGCAGCAGAAGAGCCGGTCCGCTGCTGCGGACCGGCTCTCTCCCGGTGGGCGATACTGGGTTCGAACCAGTGACCTCTTCGGTGTGAACGAAGCGCTCTCCCACTGAGCTAATCGCCCGGGAACGCACTGAACAATACAGGTCCGGGCGCCGTTCGTTCAAACCGCCCGCAGATGGCGCAGCAGTCCGCGGTGTCCGGCCCGCATCATCAGCCGGTGGTTGAGGCGGAAGAGGGGCCGCCCGGGCACGGCGAGCCGTCTGAGCAGGGGCTTGCGGACGTCGACCTCCTGCTCGTACCGGACGAGGGTGCCGGTGCCGTCGGGGGTGACCGTCCAGCGTGCCCAGCCTTCGATGTCGCCGGACAGGGTGACCTCCAGGGTCCCGGTGGCGGGGTCGCGGCGGGCGGTGCGCAGGGTGCAGGTCATGGCGTAGGGCAGCGCGGAGCGGATGGTGATCACGCCGGTGTCGGCGTCCAGCCTGGTGACCGACCGGACCTGTGGCCACCAGCGCGGATAGTCCTCGGGCCGCTCGAGTACGGCGTACACGGTGTCCGGCGTGGTGGCGGGCAGGGGCCATCGGCTGAGGAAGCGGTAGTGCATCCAGTCCATGGACGGAGTCTGCCCGCGCGACGGCGCACGGAAGTGATCCGGGGTCAGATTGCCTGTCTGTGCCGGGGACTTGAGGGCGAGAGGAATTCCACGCTTGTCGTACTTCCGAAGAAATGTGACGGTGTTTTGGAAAACGTCCGGTGGATTTCCACCCGCGGCCTGCGTCGGCAACTTCTCCCAGAACGACAGATACGTCTCGAAGACCCCACCAGTAGTAACGGATCGTCACTGGCGGGGTGAGCAGGACCGGGCGGGCAGGGTGGCGAGCCAGTCGACGAGGATTCGATTCGTCTCGTCCGGGCGTTCCTGCTGGACGAAGTGGCCGCAGCCGTCCAGCAGGTGCGAGCCGAGCAGGCCCGGCAGGGTGTCGGGGAACGCCCGTACGGCGTCGGCCAGCCAGCCGAGGGACGCGTCCTGGGCGCCGGCGACGAACAGTGACGGCTGGGTGAGCGGGGCACCCCGGTGGGGCGCGAGGTCCGCCCAGTCCCGGTCCATGGAGCGGTACCGGTTCAGCGCTCCGGTCATCCCGGTCCGCTCGAACTCACCGGCGAAGACGTCCAGGTCGCGCTCGCTGAGCCAGACGGGCCGGCGCCCCGCGGGGAAGCGTTCGCGCAGGGTGCGGTGGGGGTGGGCGAAGTAGGGGCTCGGGGCGGTGGCTGTGTCGACGTCGATGGCCATGTGGACGTCGGTGTCGGTGCCGTTGTCGAGGGGCATCGGAACGGTCTCCGGGGAGAGGGCCGCGTAGAAGCTGGCGAGCCAGCCGCGGACATCGGGCTCGATCTCCGCCTCCGCGCGGCCGGGCTGCTGGAAACGGGAGACGTAGAACTCCTCCTCCCCGCCCATCCGCGCGAACACCTCACTGGGCCGCGGTCCACCGGGCGGGGTGTACGGCACGCTCAGCAGACCCACCGCGTGGAAGACGTCGGGCCTGGTCAGCGCGGAGGTGGCGGCGATCGTGGCACCCCAGTCGTGCCCGACGACCACCGCCGACCGCTCCCCCAGCGCCTCGACCACGGCGACGTTGTCCGCCACCAGCTCGAGCATGCGGTACGCGTCCACGGCCGTCGGCCGGGAGGATCGGCCGTAGCCGCGGACGTCGACGGCCACGGCGCGGTAGCCGGCGGCGGCCAGCGCGGGCAGCTGGTGGCGCCAGCTGTACCAGCACTCCGGGAAGCCGTGGAGCAGCAGCACCAGCGGGCCGCGGCCCTCCTCCACGAGGTGGACGCGGCCGGCGGGCGAGCGCACCAGACGGTGTTTCTGCGGCATGGGGCCTCCTGAGGCGGGGCCTACGGCGGCGGACGGACCGAGGAGCCTTGGGGCAGGGGCCCGCCGGATTGCGACCCCCTGTTGCCGACCGCCGCGTCGGCCTGGTCTGTGGGAACACCGGTCACGACCGGCTGGGGCCCATGCTCCGGGGAGGAGCCGCGAGGACACGAGCGTTATTGCCGTTCCGGCAAAACACCGCCGGCCGCGGGACGGGGTGCCAGTCGGGGGGCCAGTGCTGCGGGCCGGGGCTGCTCAGTGGGGGGCCAGTGCTGCGGGCCGGGACGCCTGGGGCCCGGGGTGGCTCTGCCGCGCGCCAGGGTCACAGGGCGGGGCAGGGGTCCCTCGGACGCGGTTCAGAGGCCCCCTCGATCCGGGCGACGGCCGCGGTGCCCCCGCCCCCAGAATGGAGCCGGGAGGGCCGGAGCATCCCCCCGGCCACCGCAACCGCGAGAGCAGCCCCACGCCAGCCGCCACAGCCCCAGCCGCCCTCGACGCCGACGGCCGCACAGCCTCAGCCGCCCTTAAGGGCTGAGGCCTGCACCGCACGGGTGGGGGCGATGTGGTCAGGTCGGCGGCCTCGAGGCCCTTCGTGTGGTTCGCCGCGTTTCGCTGCCGGAGCAGCTGGGCTCGCAGGCACTCGCACCGGGGGCGGGAACGCCGACGGCCCACCTGCTGGTGCAGGTGGGCCGTCGGTCCGGGTGGGCGATACTGGGTTCGAACCAGTGACCTCTTCGGTGTGAACGAAGCGCTCTCCCACTGAGCTAATCGCCCGGGCGCAGGAAGAACATTACCCCATGTCAGGGGGTGCCTGAGACCACGGGCGTCACTGGTGCCGGATGTTCCAGGGCATGACGAGGCCGAACTTCCACAGGTAGATCCCCGCCAGCACCGCCACGATCACCAGTCCGATCACGGTGAGGGTGATGTTGCGGCGCCGCACCCTGGGGTCGAGCGCTCGCTGGGCGGCCTCGGTGACCTTGCGCTTGGTCCAGCGCAGCACGAGCTGGGCCCAGACGAACTCGGTCGCCCAGATCGCCATGCCGGCGAAGATCACGACCCAGCCGGGTCCGGGCAGCGGCAGCATGACGATGCCGGCGCCGACGACCGCCAGGCCCACCACGAAGACGCCGACCTGCCAGCTGAGGTGCAGGGCTCGGCGCGCCTTGATGAATTCCGGCGCCCGGGAGCCGAGCCCCGACCCGCTCCCGTCCTCGCCCACGCGCTCGTCCGCCTTCGCCTTCGCCTCGCCCGCCGTCTCCCTCGCCGTCTCGTCCGCCGTCTTGTTCATCGCCCCGTCGGTCTTGTCCGTCGCCACAGCGACCTCGCCCCTGTCGTCACTCCCCGTATTCATACAGACAAACCCTAGCGGAGTGATTCAGGTCACTGAAATGGTCGTAGATCTGGTACGAGTTCTCGGCCGGAAGAGTTACGTAAAGGCACGCAAAACCCTCAGAGGGGTTTACAACGGCACCGTAGGTGGCATGTCGATTTCGCCGACGTGCGAATCCCCGAGCGCACACTGAGCGAAAGGCCCTGGCGCTTATGAACACCACGGTCAGCTGCGAGCTGCACCTGCGCCTCGTTGTGTCGAGCGAGTCCTCCCTGCCTGTCCCCGCAGGCCTGCGGTACGACACGGCCGACCCCTACGCCGTGCACGCCACCTTCCACACCGGAGCCGAGGAGACCGTCGAGTGGGTGTTCGCCCGCGACCTCCTCGCCGAGGGGCTCCACCGGCCCACCGGTACCGGCGACGTCCGCGTCTGGCCCTCCCGCAGCCACGGTCAGGGCGTCGTGTGCATCGCCCTCAGTTCCCCGGAGGGGGAGGCGCTGCTCGAGGCCCCGGCGCGGGCCCTGGAGTCCTTCCTGAAGCGAACCGACGCCGCCGTGCCGCCCGGCACGGAGCACCGCCATTTCGACCTGGATCAGGAGCTGTCCCACATCCTGGCGGAGAGCTAGGCCTCGGCCCCCTCGAAAGCAGCCCGGCGCCGTCCACTCGGGGAGACGGCTCGGGCGAAGACAACCGCATACGGCACCGCCGACGCCGCCGCCGTGCTCCCGCACGGGGCGGCGTCGCCCTGTGTGCGTCCGGCGCGACCGTGCGTCCGCTTCCGGGAACCCCTGGCGGTCCGGAGGCGTTCTTCCAGAGCGGGCGCGTTCGGTGGGGCCGGTGCGGTGGGCGCGGATGTCGCTACCATCGGCCAGCATCGGCGGGCGCCCGCCCGACCCTCAGGCCAGGGAGCGAAACGTGCTGATCACCCACGACACCCGGTGCGCCCTCGACACCGTGGTGGATCTGGTGAACACCGCGCCGGAGGACGAGACGGCGACGGACGGACTGCCCGACGTCCCGGCTCTGACGGAGTTCGTACGAAGTCACCAGGTCAGCGATGTCGGGGCGCTGTCGGAGCTGGACCTCGCGGCGGTGCGCCGGATCCGGAGCCGGTTCGCGGCGGTCTTCGCGGCGCCGGACGCCCGGTCCGCCGCCGGGGTGATCAACGAGCTGGTGGCAGCGGCGGGCACCACTCCGCGCCTGACCGACCACGACGGCTATGACTGGCATGTGCACTACTTCGCGCCGGGCGCCTCGGTGGCCGACCATCTCGCCGCGGACTGCGGGATGGCGCTCGCCTTCTTCGTGGTGGCCGGGGAGCAGGAGCGGCTGCGGCGCTGCGAGGCACCGGACTGCCGGCGCGCGTTCGTGGACTCCTCCCGCAATCGCTCGCGCCGCTACTGCGACAGCCGCACCTGCGGAAACCGGCTGCATGTGGCGGCCTACCGGGCCCGGCGCAAGGAAGCGGCCGGCTGATCGCGACCCTCCGTCCTGGCGAGAGGCTCCCGTCCTGACGGAAGGCGCCCGTCCTGCGGGTGACGCCCGTCCTGCGGGTGACGTCCGTCCCGGCGGGTGACGCCGGGACCGACGTGTACGGCTCACAGCAACAGCAGATCGTGCAGTGCAGCCATGAGGAGCAGACACCCGATCACCGCAAGGAAGATCATCAGCGGTGGCTGGGAAAGGGCGAAGAGGCACCCGCGAGGCTCGTCCTGGGGCGGCGTGGCCTCGCTCTGGGTCGTCGTGTCCAGCATCTCGCGGCCGATGATGGCCTACCCGGCACCCCACCCGCGATCCACCACAGGGATCTTGCCGAATACCGCGATCTCTCGTTCGGCTCGCTTCGACCGGTGAACGTTTCCGGACGTCAGCGGACGTACTGTGTCGTTTCAGGGAGTCGTACGACTGTCATATGCCGCGCTTCTTCAGGATCGCCTCGATGTCGCTGAAGTCGTCGGCCGCGCCGGGCCCCTGCGCCGCGGACCCGGTCCCGGAAGCACCGCCCAGGGACGGCGCCGAGGCGCCTGGCGCCATCGCGGCCCGGCCCGCCGCCGCCTTGGCGGCCTTGCGCTCGGCCCGGGTGCCGCCGCGCCGGCGCTCCACCGCGCGGGTGCCGGCGAAGAGCAGCCAGGCCGCGCCCAGGACGCCGAAGCCCGCCCATGCGGTGGGGCTGAAGGCGGTGTCGGCGAGCCAGCCGACGACGCCGGTCATCACCAGGGCCACGGGGACCAGCGCGTAGGCCGCGATGCGGGCCGCCGCCAGGAAGCGCTTGCGGTAGGCGGTGACCACCGCGATGCCCAGGCCCGCCGCGGACACGGCGGAGCAGACGGTCTCGGCAATCATCCGGTCCTCCTGGCGGGCTCGGTCGGGTGACACCGGAGGCGGGCACCCCACCCCGGCGAACGGCGCTCCACACCGACGAGGCGCGCTTCGTCCCCTCCATCCTGCACCGCCCGGTCCCCGCGATGCCATGCTCCCGGCCGGACATCAGGGACTTCTCCGGGTCTCCCCCAGGGCGTCTCCTCCGCGGGTACCGGTTCCGCCGCCGGCACCTGTCCCACCCGGAGGCGGTCCGCGGCGGCCGCACTCCCGATTGGGTCGCGCGCGTCCCGCCTGGAAGACTGGTGCGCATGAGCGACTCCTCCCCCGCACCCACCGACGCCCTGGTCCTCGACGTGTGGTGCGAACTCCAGTGCCCCGACTGCCGTACCGCCCTGGACGACGTCCGCGCCCTGCGCGCCCGCTACGGCGACCGGCTGGAGGTGCGGCTTCGGCACTTCCCGCTGGAGAAGCACCAGCACTCCTTCGCCGCCGCGCAGGCCGCCGAGGAGGCGCTGGAGCAGGGCAACGGCTGGCCGTACGTGGAGGCCGTGCTCGGGCGGGTCGAGGAGCTGGACCGCCGGGGCGAGTCCTTCCTTGTCGAGACGGCCCGCGAACTGGGCCTGGACGCCGAGGAGTTCGACACCGCGCTGATCGACGGCCGGCACATCCTGATCGTCGACGCCGACCAGGCCGAGGGCAAGGCGATCGGGGTCACCGGCACGCCGACGTACGTCATCGGCGGCGAACGCCTCGACGGCGGGAAGAGCCAGGAGGGGCTGCGCGAGCGGATCGAGGAGATCGCGGACCGGCTGCTCGCCGAGCGGGAGGCCTGACCGGCGCGGGGCCCCGCCGTACGGACAACGCTCCCACCCGCCTACAGCAGCGGCTTGGCGAGGCTGAGGGACGTCGTCTCGTAGCCCAGTGACGCGTAGAGCCGCTCGGCGGGGGTGTTGCCCGCGAAGACGTTGAGGCCGAGGACCGGCCGGCCGGCCTCGATCGCCTGCCGCTCCGCCAGCCGCATGAGCGTACGGCCGTGTCCGCGGCCCCGGCGGTCCGGATCGGTCTGCACGTCGAACACGAAGGCGCTGTCGTCCTTCAGGGCCAGCCACAGCGTGCCCACCCTGGCGCCCTCGTGCTCCAGGACGCTGAAGAGCATGCCGTCGGTGGCCAGGCCGTGCGGCAGCAGCCGGGCGTGGTCGTCGTGGGCCTTGGCCCGGGCGGCGGCCTCGGGGACGCCGAGCTCGAGCCAGGTGCGCGCGTAGCGCTCGCTCTCCCCGTCCTGCCACGCCGCGTACTCGGGCGCGGTCATGGGCCGGGCGCGGCTGCCCGGCGGCAGGTCGGGCGGGACGGTGCCGAGGCGTTTCACCATGGCGCGGTTGCGCGGCGTGTAGCCGAGCGTGCCGAAGAGCCGCAGGGCGGCGTCCGCCTCGGCGGGGACGACGGTCTCGATCTGCCGGCAGCCCCAGCCGCGCGCCACCTCCTCCGCGGCGAGCGCGGCCACCGTGCCCCGGCCGCGCCGGCGGAACGGCTCCTCGACCCGCAGGTCGATCACGCGCGCCACCGAGGCGCCCAGGGACGGCGAGGTGCCGAGGTGGATCTCGCCCACGGGACGGCTGTTGACGCACACCCGGTAGCGGCGCGAGCGGGTTCCGTCGGGGTGCTCCTGGAGCGGCTCGGCCGGCCGCAGGGTCGTGGTCATCACAGGTGTTCTACCCACGGCGGCCCCACCGCGTCAGCCTGTTTCCCCGAGGCGCCCTCCGCCCGGGCTCCCGGCTCAGGGGTCCAGATCCTGGCCGGACCGCTCGTCGAAGATCCGCATCGCCTTGGCGGTCACCGGCCCGGGCGTACCGGGCAGCTCGCGGCCGTCGACCCGGTGCACGGCCTGGACGTCCCGCAGGGTGGAGGTCAGGAAGACCTCGTCGGCGCGTTCCAGCACGTCCAGCGGCAGGTCGGTCTCCCGGGCGCCCGTCCACTCGACGGCGAGGGCCCGGGTGATGCCCGGGAGGCAGCCGGAGGCGACCGGCGGGGTGTGGATCTCGCCGTCCAGGACGACGAAGACGTTCGAGCCGGTGCCCTCGCAGAGCTGTCCGACCGTGTTGCCGAACAGCGCCTCGGAGGCGCCGTGCTGGTGGGCGCGGGCCAGGGCGACGACGTTCTCGGCGTACGAGGTGGTCTTCAGGCCGGTGAGGGCGCCGCGCTCGTTCCGCGTCCAGGGGACGGTGATCACCGCGGTGGTGTCCGGGCGGCGGGTGGTCTCGCCGAGGGCGACCACCAGGGTCGGGCCGTGCTCGCCGCGGTCGGAGCCCAGCGGCCCGTGGCCGCCGGTGTAGGTGATCCGCAGCCGGCCGAGCGGCATCGGGTTGGCCGCCAGGACCGCCGCGCAGGCCTGGCGGACCTCGTCGTGGTCGGGGTCGGGCAGACCGAGACCCCGGGCCGAGCGGGTCAGCCGCTCGAGGTGCCGGGAGAGCGCGAACGGCTTGCCGTTCTGCGCCTTCACCGTCTCGAAGACGCCGTCGCCGACCGTCAGCCCGTGGTCGAAGACGGAGACATGGGCGGACTCCGCGTCCCGCAGTCCGCCGTCCAGCCAGATCTTCATGACAACGCCCCTCCGCTGTGCTCGTACGCCCCCGACGCTACCGCGAGCAGCCGGGACGCCTTCAGCTCGGTCTCCCGCCACTCCCCCTCCGGGTCGGACCCCCAGGTGATGCCGGCTCCGGTGCCGAACCGCAGGACGCCTTCGGCGCGGTCGATCCAGAAGGTGCGGATGCCGACCGCCAGCTCGGCGGTGCCCCGGTCGGCGTCCACCCAGCCGATGCCCCCGCAGTAGGGGCCGCGCGGAGCAGTCTCCAGTGCCTCGATGATCCGCAGGGCGCTCTGCTTGGGCGCGCCGGTGACCGAGCCGGGCGGGAAGGCGGCCGTGAGCAGCTCCGGCCAGCCGGCGCCGGGGCGCAGCTCGCCGCGGACCGTGGAGACCAGGTGGACCAGGCCGGGGTGCTTCTCCACCACGCACAGGTCGGGGACGGTCACGCTGCCGGTCGCGCAGACGCGCCCGATGTCGTTGCGGACCAGGTCCACGATCATCACGTTCTCGGCGTAGTCCTTCTCCAGGAGGTCCGCCTCGGTGCGCCCGGTGCCCTTGATCGGGCCCGACTCCACCATCCGGCCGTCCCGGCGCAGGAACAGCTCGGGCGAGGCGGTGGCGATCTCCACGCCGTGCTCCGGCAGCCGGATCGTCCCGGCGTACGGCGCCGGGTTGCCGCGGGCGAGCAGCGCGGTCAGGGCGTCCACGTCGGCGTCGGCGGCGACCGGCGCGCTCAGCACGCGGCAGAGGTTGGCCTGGTAGACCTCGCCGGCCGCGATGTGCTCGCGGATCCGGCGGACGCCCGCGGTGTAGGCGGCCTGGTCCAGGGAACTGGTCCAGTCCGCCTCCGCCGGGCCCCGCCAGCGGCCGGGCACCGGCGCGGGCACCGGCTCCTGTCGTACGTGTGCGAAGCGTGCGCAGGTCAGACGGCCCTCGAAGTCGGCGCTGACCGCCCAGAAGCCGGAGGAGTCCAGGGCGGCGGGGTCGCTGGTGACGTCGAGGAGGCCGGTGGCGACGCGGTCGCCGAAGCGGGCCAGGGGAGGGAGCGCCAGGAGGGGTTTCGCGGGGTGGTCGAGCACGTGCTCGAGTCTAGGTCCGGTGTCCGGCGGATGACCCGGGGATGTCCTGGAGGGGTCCTGACCACGGCCTTCGCCGGACGCACCGCAGCACGCTGCGCAAACGCGTTTTTGTGCTGGCCCAGGAATCCGCTAGAGTTCAACACGTCGCCGGGACGCGGAAGCGGACCGAAACGACAAGCGGACGTAGCTCAGTTGGTAGAGCGCAACCTTGCCAAGGTTGAGGTCGCGAGTTCGAGCCTCGTCGTCCGCTCGAAGGAAGAAGGGGTCATCCCGATCCCCTACACTCCTGGTGGAGTGGCCGAGAGGCGAGGCAACGGCCTGCAAAGCCGTCTACACGGGTTCAAATCCCGTCTCCACCTCCAAGGACGATTAGCTCAGCGGGAGAGCGCTTCCCTGACACGGAAGAGGTCACTGGTTCAATCCCAGTATCGTCCACGCGTCCCGAGGACGATTAGCTCAGCGGGAGAGCGCTTCCCTGACACGGAAGAGGTCACTGGTTCAATCCCAGTATCGTCCACTCGATCTTCGGATCGTGGATCCTTGGATCCCTCGCGCGATTAGCTCAGCGGGAGAGCGCTTCCCTGACACGGAAGAGGTCACTGGTTCAATCCCAGTATCGCGCACGCTCCGTGACCCTTTGGTCACCAATCCCGGACGATTAGCTCAGCGGGAGAGCGCTTCCCTGACACGGAAGAGGTCACTGGTTCAATCCCAGTATCGTCCACACGGCACAGAGCCCCCGGTCTTCGGACCGGGGGCTCTGTCGTTGCGCGTGGGCCCGCGCAAAGGGGTAATGCCGGCGCAGCTCCCCAGCTGCGCCGGCATTCGTGCCGTCCGTCGCACCCCCGTCCCCACGGGGTTTCATGGATGGATGTCCCCGCCCGGACCGCTCTTCCGGGCCTGGGGTCGCCGCTCAGCGCCCCAGCATCGCACCCACGGACGACGCCTGTGTGGCCACCGTCTCCCAGCCGTCGAAGACCAGCAGGAGCAGGGCCGCCAGGGGAAGGGCCATGAGCGTCGCCACCAGGGGGTGGCGGCGGCCCGTCCGGCGCGGGGCGAACGTGGTACGTCGCGGTGCCGTGTGGGCCATGGTCCCTCTCCCGACCGTCTCGGTTGTTGTCAACAGCGGCGGGCGCCTGACCTCGGGGGACGAGTGCTGCACCCGCCGCTTGACCTCAAATCTAGGCGCGGAGCGGGCGGCGGGCGTCATGCCCTCGTACCGATTGGCGGGCCTCCCGGAGGATGAGCCATGACCTGCGACGTACTCCCCTGGGTGGAGACGCGGGCGCGCACATCGGGGTCATCCCGGAGGGGGTGCCCGCCGTGTCCGGCCATTTCCGAAGCGTCCCCGGGGCCGGAGGGAGTGACTTCGATCACTCCAAGCGGGGGTGCGGGGTGCGCCGTACGCCGCATCGCAAGCGACGCGCGGGCGGGCCCGCGGGCCGTCCCGGGCGGGCGTCCGACGCGGGCGGCGTCCGGTCGGGGTGAGCCGGTGACGAGCCCAACCACCCTGCCCTGCCGCATGGTTGGGGCTGCTCGCGGCCCAAAGGTGCCGCTGCGGGTGGCTTCCTGACCGCGTTTCACCTCGTCCGGGCGGCACACACAATCCGTACGGGCCGGAGGGCGCGGCCTCTGCGCGCAGGCGGCGTGGGAAACGTAAGCTGTGCCACGTCACAGGGACCGGGCAGCGGGGATGAACATGGCGATGATGCGCCTGAGGCGCGAGGACCCGCGCGTCGTCGGCTCGTTCAGGCTTCACCGACGGCTCGGCGCGGGCGGTATGGGCGTGGTCTACCTCGGCTCCGACAAGAAGGGGCAGCGGGTCGCACTGAAGGTGATCCGGCCCGATCTCGCGGAGGACCAGGAGTTCCGGTCGCGGTTCGCCCGGGAGGTCTCGGCGGCCCGGCGGATCCGGGGCGGCTGCACGGCCCGGCTGGTCGCGGCGGACCTGGAGGCCGAGCGGCCGTGGTTCGCGACCCAGTACGTGCCCGGCCCCTCGCTGCATGACAAGGTCGCCGACGAGGGCCCACTCGGCGCGGCCGAGACCGCGGCCGTCGGCGCGGCCCTCTCCGAGGGGCTGGTCGCCGTGCACGAGGCCGGTGTCGTGCACCGGGACCTGAAGCCCTCCAACATCCTGCTGTCCCCCAAGGGACCGCGGATCATCGACTTCGGCATCGCCTGGGCCACCGGTGCCTCCACCCTCACGCACGTCGGCACCGCGGTCGGCTCCCCCGGCTTCCTCGCCCCCGAACAGGTGCGCGGCGCGATGGTCACCCCGGCGACGGACGTCTTCTCGCTGGGCGCGACCCTGGCGTACGCCTCGACCGGCGACTCCCCCTTCGGGCACGGCAGTTCCGAGGTGATGCTGTACCGGGTGGTGCACGAGGAGCCCCAGCTGTACGGCGTACCGGACGCGCTCGCCCCGCTGATCCGGGCCTGTCTGGCCAAGGACCCCGAGGACCGGCCCAGCACCCTGCAACTGTCGCTGCGGCTCAAGGAGATCGCCGCCCGGGAGGCACAGGACCTGGGCGGCGACGTACGGCCGCCCGCGCCGCGCGCCGCGGAGGCGGACCGGCCCACCGGGCGGCTCGTGGACACCTATCCCGAGCAGCAGCGCAGCCAGCGGCGGACCTCCCCCGGCACGCCGTTGCCGCGGGGTGGTGCCCCGTCCCGGGGGGCCGTGCCGTCACGGGGCGGCAGCGGCCCGCGGGGCGCGGGTACCGGCGGCCGGCCGGGCGCGGCGCGGCCGACCCCGGTGCCGCGCGGCGGCGACCGGAGCTCGGCCGGCGGTGCCCGGCCGGCTCCGCGCAGCGGCTCCGGGCGGCCGGCGCAGCGTACGACGGGTACGCGGCTGCGGCCGGCCAATCCGCGGCTGCTGCGGCAGCGGCTGTTCGTGTTCGTGGTGGTGACGCTGCTCGTGGCGCTCGGCATCGCGCTGGCGCAGGGCTGCGAGGGCCCGGCGCGGGGGCTGGGCGGCGACGACGGCCGTCCGCAGCGGCATGCGCAGCCGGTCCGCACGGCGAGGGAGGACGGAGCGCTGGGCGAGGAGGCTCCGCCGACGCCCGGGACGAGCCGCGCCGCCTCCGCCCAGCCGAAGGCACCGGCCCCCGCCCGCCTCGGCTGAGGATCCGGACGAGGGGCCGGACGAGGGGCCGGACGAGGGGCCGGACGAGGGGCCGGACTCTTTTCTCACAGCCGAGCCCCGGTCCCGGCACCTACCGCCCGAGAGGGTGGGTCAGGACTCCGGGCGGCCGGTGGCGACCGCGTAGAAGGCCACCGCTGCCGCCGCGCCCACGTTGAGCGAGTCGACGCCGTGGGACATCGGGATACGCACCCACTCGTCGGCCGCGACCAGCGCCTGGGTGGACAGCCCGTCCCCTTCGGCGCCGAGCATCAGGGCCACCCGGTCCATCCGGTGCGGGGCCGCTTCGTCCAGGCTGCGGGCCTTGTCGTCCGGGGTGAGCGCGAGGAGGGTGAAGCCGGCCTCGCGGACCTGCTCCAGCCCCTTGGGCCACGTCTCCAGCCGGGCGTACGGCACCGAGAACACCGCGCCCATGGAGACCTTGACGCTCCGGCGGTACAGCGGGTCGGCGCAGTCGGGGGAGAGCAGCACCGCGTCCATGCCGAGGGCGGCGGCCGAGCGGAAGATCGCGCCGATGTTGGTGTGGTCGTTGACCGACTCCATGATCACCACCCGGCGGGCCGTGCGCAGCAGCTCCGCCGCCGTCGGCAGCGGCTTGCGCTGCATGGAGGCGAGGGCGCCGCGGTGCACGTGGTAGCCGGTGACCTGCTCGGCCAGCTCGGGGCTCACCGCGTAGACGGGGGCCGGGAGTTCGTCGATGACGTCGCGCATGACGTCGACCCACTTGGCCGAGAGCAGCATGGAGCGCATCTCGTAGCCGGCTTCCTTGGCCCTGCGGATGACCTTCTCGCCCTCCGCGATGAACAGGCCTTCGGCCGGCTCGCGCTTGCGGCGCAGCTCGACGTCGGTCAGGCCCGTGTAGTCACGCAGGCGCGGGTCGTCGGGGTCCTCGACGGTGATGAGATCGGCCACGGGGTGATACTGCCTTGTCCTGGGTGTGGTGCCAACGGCTGGGTAGAGGTGTGTTACCCCGGGTTACACATGATCAAGCGGTCGGTTCCGGACCGACCTGGACGACCGCGCCGATGACGATCACCGCCGGCGGCTTCACGTCCTCGGTCCGGACGGTCTCGGCGACCGTGGCGAGGGTGGCGTCGACACGGCGCTGCGCGGCCGTCGTACCCTCCTGGACCAGCGCGACCGGGGTCTCGGGCGACCTGCCGTGCGCGACGAGCGTCTCGGCGATCTTGCCGATCTTGTCGACGCCCATGAGGACCACCAGCGTGCCGGTGAGCTTGGCCAGCGCGGGCCAGTCCACCAGCGAGCGCTCGTCGTCCGGGGCGACATGGCCGCTGACCACGGTGAACTCATGGGCGACGCCCCGGTGCGTGACCGGGATGCCGGCCGCGCCCGGCACCGAGATCGAGCTGGAGATGCCCGGGACGACCGTGCACGGGATGCCGGCCTCGGCGAGCGCCTGGACCTCCTCCATGCCCCGGCCGAAGACATAGGGGTCGCCGCCCTTGAGCCGTACCACCGACTTGCCCTGCTTGGCGTGCTCGATCAGCGCGTTGTTGATGGCCTCCTGGGCCATGAAACGGCCGTACGGGATCTTCGCCGCGTCGATGACCTCGACGTGCGGCGGGAGTTCGGCGAGCAGGTCGCGCGGGCCGAGCCGGTCGGCGATGACGACGTCCGCCTCGGCGAGCAGCCGCCGGCCGCGGACCGTGATCAGGTCGGGGTCGCCGGGGCCGCCGCCGACCAGGGCGACGCCCGGGGTGCGGGTGCGGTGGTGGGGGGCCACCAGGGTGCCGTCGCGCAGGCCCTCGACGACCGCGTCCCGGATGGCGGCGGTGTGGCGGGGGTCGCGGCCGCGCGCGTCCGTGGTGAGCACCGCGACGGTGACGCCCTCGCTGTGGCCGGTCGCCGGGGTCCAGGCGGTGGCCTGGTCGGCGTCGTCCGAGCGCACGCACCAGACGCGGTGCCGCTCCGCCTCGGCGGAGGCGGCTGCGTTGGTCCCGGGGTCGCTGGTGGCGATGAGGGCGTACCAGGCCTCGGCGAGATCGCCGTCCTGGTACGGCCGCCGGGCCCAGGTGATCTCACCCGCTTCCGCCATGGCCTCGACGGAGGGGGTCGCCTCGGGGGACACGACGAGGATGTCCGCGCCGGCCGCGATGAGTGCCGGGAGACGGCGCTGGGCCACCGTGCCGGCGCCGAGGACGACCACGCGGCGGCCGGCGAGGCGGAGGCCTACGGGGTAGGCGGGGTGTTCGGCCATGAGGGGCGGCTCCTCGTGCAGGGCGGTGCGGTGGGCGCGCTGCGGCGTCGGAGCGGCCCTGACGTGCGGATTTTAGCTGTGGACGGGGGTGCGGGCACGGGGTGGTCCGGCTGCTGGAACGCCGGACCACCCCTGTTGTGACCCCGTGGCCTCTACTTCTCGGTGACTCCGGCCGAGTCGAACGTCGCCACCTCGTGCATCGCCCGGGCCGCGCTCTGCACCAGGGGCAGGGCCAGCAGCGCGCCCGTGCCCTCGCCGAGGCGGAGGTCGAGGTCGACCAGGGGGCGCAGGCCGAGCTTGTTGAGGGCGGCCACATGGCCGGGCTCGGCGCTGCGGTGACCGGCGATGCAGGCCGCGAGGACCTCGGGGGCGATCGCGCGGGCCACCAGAGCGGCCGCGCCCGCGCTGACGCCGTCCAGGATCACCGGCGTACGCAGCGAGGCGCCGCCGAGGAGCAGGCCGACCATGGCCGCGTGCTCGAAGCCGCCGAGGGCCGCGAGTACCCCGATGGGGTCGGCCGGGTCCGGCTTGTGCAGGTCCAGGGCGCGCCGCACGACCTCGGTCTTGCGGGCCAGCGTCTCGTCGTTGATGCCGGTGCCGCGGCCGGTCACCTCGGCCGGGTCGGCGCCGGTGAAGACGGAGATGAGCGCGGCGGACGCCGTGGTGTTGGCGATGCCCATCTCACCGGTGAGCAGCGCCCTGTTGCCGGCCGCCACCAGGTCGCGGGCGGTCTCGATGCCCACCTCGATGGCCGCCTTGGCCTCCTCGCGGGTCATGGCGGGGCCGGTGGTCATGTCGGACGTGCCCCCGCGGATCTTGCGGGGCAGCAGGCCGGGGGTGGCGGGCAGGTCGGCGGCGACGCCGACGTCCACGACGCACACCTCGGCGCCGACCTGGTTGGCGAAGGCGTTGCAGACCGCTCCCCCGCCCAGGAAGTTGGCCACCATCTGGGCGGTGACCTCCTGCGGCCAGGGGGTGACGCCCTGGGCGTGCACGCCGTGGTCACCGGCGAAGATCGCGACGGCGGCGGGCTCCGGGATCGGCGGCGGGCACTGCCGGGACAGCCCGGACAGCTGGGCGGAGATGATCTCCAGCATGCCCAGCGCGCCGGCCGGCTTGGTCATGCGCTTCTGGCGCTCCCACGCCTCGCCGAGCGCCTTGGCGTCGAGCGGGCGGATCTGTGCGACGGTCTCGGCAAGCAGGTCGTGGGGTTCCTCTCCGGGCAGGGCGCGGCGGCCGTACGTCTCCTCGTGCACCACCCAGGACAGGGGGCGTCGCTTGGACCAGCCGGCCTGCATCAGCTCGGGCTCGTCCGGGAACTCGTCGACGTACCCGACACACAGGTAGGCGATGACCTCCAGGTGCTCGGGCAGGCCGAGCGCGCGGACCATCTCCCGCTCGTCGAAGAAGCTGACCCAGCCGACGCCGAGGCCTTCGGCGCGGGCCGCGAGCCAGAGGTTCTCGACGGCGAGAGCGGCGGAGTACGGCGCCATCTGCGGCTGGGTGTACCGGCCGAGGGTGTGCCGGCCGCCGCGGGTGGGGTCGGCGGTGACGACGATGTTGACCGGGGTGTCGAGGATGGCCTCGATCTTCAGTTCCTTGAACTGCTTGGCCCGGCCCTTGGGCAGCGACTTGGCGTACGCCTCCCGCTGCCGCATCGCCAGTTCGTGCATCGTGCGCCGGGTGTCGGCGGAGCGGATGACGACGAAGTCCCAGGGCTGCGAGTGGCCCACGGAGGGTGCCGTGTGGGCGGCCTCCAGGACGCGCAGCAGCACCTCGTGCGGGATCGGGTCGTTGCGGAAGCCGTTGCGGATGTCGCGGCGCTCGCGCATGACCTTCAGGACGGCCGCGCGCTCGGCGTCGTCGTAGGGCGGCGCGGCCGGACCGGTGGAGTGCTGTGCCTCCGCCGCGTCGGCCGGGCCCTCTTCCTGCTCGGCGGCCCGGGTCTGGAGGTCCTCCGCCTGCTGTACGACGACGGGGGCCTGCTCGGCGGCCGGCGCGTCCGGCTCGGCCTCGCGCGGCGCGGGGACGGTGGCCACCGGCTCCGGCTGCCCCGCCTGCTCCTGCGCGTCCGGCGTGGGCTCTGTGCCGGGCTGCGGCTGGGCGGGGACCGGCTGCGGGTCCGCCGGCTGAGCGTCCACGGGCGCGGACTGGGCGAGCGGCTGCTCCGGCTGCGGCTCCGCGGCGGGCAGCGGTGCCCCCGCGGCGGCCGGAGCGGGCTGCTCGGCCGCGGGCTCCACGGGCAGCGCCTCCGGCTGCGCGGGGGGCGCCAAACCGTCCGGCGCGGCCACGGGTGCGCTCGCGGGGAGGGGCTCGGCGGCCACGGCCGCCGGCTCGGGCTGCGGGGCGACGGGGGCGGCCAGCTGGGGGCCCTGCGGCTGGTGCGGTTCCGCCGCGGCGGTGCCATCGGCGGCGGGCTGCTCCGGTACGGCGTTCACCGCGGGCGCGACCATGAGGACCTCGGCCTCCGGAGCGAGTTCGGCCTCCGGGGCGGGGGCGGCGGCGGGAGCGTCCGGTACGGCGACGGCGACCGGCTCCGCCTCGACGGCGGGGGCGTCCTGCGGCTGGACCGGGACCGCCGCGGGGTCGGGCTGCGGCACGTCCTCGGAGGCGACGGGCTGCTCGGCACCGGCCTCCGGCGCGACCTGCACCGGTACGTCGACGGGAGCGGCCACCGCGACCGGCTCCGGGGCGGTCACCGCCGGCTCGGCAGCCGTCTGCTGTTCCACGGCCGCTTCCGGTACAAGCTGAGCGGGGGCGTCCTGGGCAGGCGCGTCCTGCGCGGGGGCGGCCTCGACCGCGACGCCCTCCGGGGGAACCACAGCGGCCTCGGCGGGAACGGCGACGGTCTCGGTGGCAACCTCGACGGCCTCGGCGGCAACCGCGTCCGCCGTTCCGGGCACCGGCTCGGCGGCCACGGGTTCCGCTGCGGGCACCGGTGCCTGCGCGGGGTCGGCGAGCTGCGCGTCAGCGGCCGGCTGGGCGGGCGCGGGCACCTCGGCGCCGTCCGTGGCCGGTGCCTCCTCGGCCACCGGGCCGGGCGTCACCTCGCCCGGCGCGTCGGCGACCACGGCCTCCTGCGCCACGGTCTCCGGGACCACGGCCGCCTCGGCCACGGCCTCCTGCACGGCTCCAGCGTCCACGGGCGCCGCATCCTGCACCGGAGCCGCCTGCTGCTCCTGGGGAACCGCGGTCTCCTGGCCGGACGCGTCGGCGGGCGGCGCGGCGTCCGGGCCGCCCGCCATCGCCGGGGCGCCCTCGGCCGGCAGGCCGGTTTCCGCGCCGGGCTGCTGCATGTCCTCCGGGCCCTGGCCGGCCGGTACGGCGTACTCCGCGTCCTGGCCGGGCACCGGCTGCACGCCGTCGTGGCCGTACTCCGGCTGGGCGGGGGCCGGCTGCTGGGCGACCGCCTGGGTCGCGAGGCGGGCGACGGCGGCCTGGGCGGCACCGGACGGATCCGCGGCGGCCTCCGGCGCGGGAACGGCGGCGGGGTCAACCGTTTCGGCAGCCGGTGCCTGGGCATCGGCCTGGGCCACCGCGGCGACCTGCGGCTGCGCTTCGGTCTGCGCCACCACGTCGGGCTGTGCCTGCACATCGGTCTGCACATCGGCCTGCACCGGGGCGACCGGCGCCTGCGCATCGGCCTGCGCCGGGGTGGCGTGCGGCTGCTCGCCCGCCGGTGCGGGGGCGGCCGGGGGCGCGCCCCAGGGGGCGGCGCTCTGCGGGGCCATGTCGTGCAGCGACTGCGGCTGTACGTCGAGGTACTCGGGGCCGGCCGGGCCGGGCTGCCGTACCGGCGCGCCGGCGGGGCCGCGGTCGGCGAGGGAGCGGACCGGGCTGGCGGAGGCGTCGGGGATCGGCGGCCCGAGGTGCAGCGGGCGGCGCGGCGGCTGCGCGGCGGCCGTCGCGTCGTGCGGCGCCGAGAGGATGGGCGACGGCGGCACGGACGCGGGGCCCGAGTTGGGGTTCGGCAGCCGGACACCGCTGAGGTCCACCGAGCCGCTGTCGCGGCCGGCCGTCTCGTGCGGGCCGGGCTCGTGCAGGGCCTCCAGCACCGGTTCCGGGGCCGGTGGCGGCACTTCGTTGCCCCACGCGCCCTGGGCACCCGGCAGCAGCAGCTCCTCGTCCTCGGCGGGTGCCTCGGAGAGGTAGGTGTACGCACCGTGCGCGGGGACGCCCGGCTGCTCCACCATGCCTGCGCTCTCCGGCTGCCCCTCGCCCGGGACCTGGCCGGTGTCCGTCATGCGTACCCCTCGCCCATCGGTTAGTGCTTCTACGACCAGCTCACCCGGGACGGCGCACCGACCGCCCCGCAGTGAAGAACGAGCGTCCGTGCCCAGCGGCACGAACGAGCCGCCGGAAAAGGCGACAAAGCCATTCAGTGGCATTGTCCCGGCCGTTCCGCCGTCGCGACAGCATGATCCGCGACAGCCCGCTGTGGACTGCGCCACGTTGCGCGTCCTCGGGTTCTGCCGTACCACACCCACCCCAAGACGGGCGTGCGTTCCGGACATTGGCGAACGAAGTTCCGGGCCGCCGGTGCGGTACAACGATCGGCCAGCCTACCCCGCGCGGTACGACAACAGGATCACGGGGCGCGATCCGGCAGAACCCCGCTGAGCAGGAACGCAACGTTCCGCTCGGTCTCCGTCCAGGCCCGGGTGTCCAGTTCGACGGACTGGAGCAGGGCGCACTCGACGCGGTAGCCGTGCTCGGTCAGGTCGCGGCCGACGAGTTCGGCCGCGTCGCGGGTGGCCGCGTGGGTGACGATGCGCTGCGGGCGCCGGTCGGCGACCGCGGAGACGACGGCCGCTCCCCCGCCGCCGACCCGTACGACGTCCGGTTCCGGCAGGTTCTCCAGGACCTGCGGGGCGCTGCCGTGCACCACCTGGAGCTGGACGCCGAAGCGGCGTGCGGCGCTGTCGGTGCGGGCGCAGGCGCGCGGGTCGCCGTCGACGGCGATGACGGCGGCTCCGGCGCGCGCGGCCTCGGTGGCGAACGCGCCGCTGCCGCAGCCGATGTCCCAGACGAGGTCGCCGACCCGGGGCCCGAGGCGGGCGAGTTGGGCGGCGCGCAGCAGTCCGGTCTCGCCTTCGCCCGGATCGGGGCCGTACACCTCGTCGGGCTGGACCCAGCCGCGCGGGCCGGCGCCGGGGTCGCGGCCGGCGATCCAGCCGCCGCTGTCGGCGGCGCCGGCCGGGCCGCCGATGACGATGACGACGTTGGGGTCGCGCCAGCTGTGGTCGGCGGCCCGCTCGGAGGTGACGACGGTCACCTGCTCGCGTTCGGTGCCCAGTTCCTCGCAGATGACGAAGGTGCGGTGCACGCCCTCCAGCAGCAGGCCGAGTTCGGCCGGGCCGGCGCCCGGTGCGGTGAGGACGGCGACCTTGGTGTGGGCGCGGCAGACGTTCACGGCCCGGCGCAGGGTGCGCGGGTGGGCGACGACGACCTGGGCGTCGTCCCAGGGCATGCCGGCGCGGGCGAAGGCGGCGGCCACCGCGGAGACGGCGGGGACGACCTCGACCTCCAGGCCGTACTCGGGGGCGCGCAGGGTCCGTACCACGCCGAAGAAGCCGGGGTCGCCGTCGGCGAGGACCACGGCGGTGCCGCGGTGGCCGGCGATGCGGCGGGCGGCGAGCGTGAGGCTGCCCAGGCGGATGCGCTCGGCGGCGGGCGGGATCTCGGGCAGTGCCAGGTGGTGGGCCGCGCCTGCCACGAGCGTGGCGGCGCCGAGGGCGGAGCGTGCCGCGGCGGTCAGCGGCGAGCCGTCCCAGCCGATCACCGTGACCCGGTCGGCCATCGTCGTTTCTCTCCAGGTCTTCGCAGGTCGTCAGGGGTGCGGGCTCCCTGAGCGTACCCCGGGGCGGTGCAGGGGCTCAGTTCCAGTCGGAGTAGGAGGCGAAGCCGCCGGTGTCGGCGAGCTGCCCGTCGGCGCCCTCCAGGTCCTCCGGGAGCAGGCTCCAGACGATGTAGTCGGAGCGGGCCTCGGTCCAGGTGCCGTCCTCCGCGCGGACGTGGACTATGCAGGCGTTGCGCAGGACGCCCTCGCTGATGCAGCCGATCTTCTGCGCGACCTGCTGGGAGGCGGTGTTGTCGGCCGCGGTGCGCAGCTCGATGCGCTCGAAGCGCTGGTCGCCGAAGAGCCAGTGGGCGGTGGCGAGCGCGGCCTCGGAGGCGTACCCCTCGCCGCGGGCCCAGGGGGCGATGACGTACGACATCTCGGTGGAGCGCACGTGCCAGTTGGTCCGGGCGAGCCGGACGACGCCGACCAGGCGCTGGGTGAGGAACTCGGCGACGGCGAGGTCGAGGCCGCGGCCCGCGAGGCGTTCGGCGGGGGCGTCCCGGGTGATCCAGTGGCGGGCCCGGTCCTCGGTGTAGGGCTGGGGTACGCCGGTCCAGGCGCCGACCTGCTCGTCGTTCATCATCTCGGTCAGGGCGGGCACGTCGTCCTCGTCGAGGGGCCGCAGCACCAACCGCTCCGTGCTGATGGAGATGTTGGGGAAGGTGCTCGTCATGCGCCGCTCCGTAACCTTCGCTGAAAAACCTTGAGGCACCGTCAGGACCGAGACGGGCCCGCTGAACTGCCCAGCATGCAGCATGAAACCACTGAACCGCACAACGGGGTCCACTCCCTGTGAAGGAGCGGACCCCGCGGGTGTGCGAGCCGAACCCGGGAGGGACGGCCGGGAGGACGGTCAGAAGGACGGGATGACCGAACCCTGGTACTTGTCCTCGATGAACTTCTTGACCTCGGGCGAGGTGAGGAGCTTGGCGAGCTTCTTGACCCGCGGGTCCTTCTCGTTGCCCTTCTTCACGGCGAGGAAGTTGCCGTACGGGTTGTTCTTCGCGGACTCCAGGACGATCGCGTCCTTCGCGGGCTTCAGACCGGCGGAGATGGCGTAGTTGCCGTTGACGACCGCGGCGTCCACGTCGTCCAGGGAGCGCGGGGTCTGGGCCGCCTCGACCTCCTTGAACTTGAGGTTCTTGGGGTTCTTGGTGATGTCCTGCGGGGTCGCCTCGTTGCCGGCGCCGGCCTTGAGGGTGATGAGCCCGTTGTCCGCGAGCAGCTTCAGCGCGCGGGCCTCGTTGACGGCGTCGTTGGGGACGGCGATGGTCGCACCGCTCTTGAGGGCGTCGGCCTTCTTGACCTTGTGGGAGTACAGGCCGAGCGGCTCCAGGTGCACCGTGACGACGGGCACGATGTGGGTGCCGCGCTTGCTGTTGAAGTCGTCCAGGTACGGCTGGTTCTGGAAGTAGTTGGCGTCCACCGAGCCGTCCTCGGTCGCCGTGTTCGGCGTGATGTAGTCGGTGAACTCCTTGACCTCGAGGTCGAGGCCGGCCTTCTTCGCCAGGTTCTTCTTGACGAAGTCCAGGATCTCGGCGTGCGGGGTCGGGCTGGCGGCGACGACCAGCGGGCCGCTGTAGTCCGTGGAGGCGGAGTCCTTGCCGGAGCCGCAGGCGGTCAGCCCGAAGGTGAGGGCTCCGGCGGCGAGGACGGCGGTGGTGAGCTTGGCGGTGTTACGCACGAAAAGTGCCTTTCCTTAAGGGTGGTGCGACCCCGTGTACGGGTGAACGGGGAGTCCTGGGGGGCTCAGGCGGCCTTGTCGACGTCGGCCGCCGCCGGCTCCTTGGCCTTGAGCAGGCGGAGCCGGGGTGCCGGGCCGGAGCGGCCGCCGCGGCTGTGCAGCGAGCGGGCGGCGAGGTCGCCGGCGAACTGGATGAGGGAGATGACGACGGCGAGGATCGCGACGGTGATCCACATCAGCTGGGTCTCGAAGCGCTGGTAGCCGTAGCGGACGGCGAGGTCGCCGAGGCCGCCGCCGCCGACCGTGCCGGCCATGGCGGAGTAGCCGATGAGGGCGATGACCGTGGTGGTGGTGGAGGCGATCAGCGAGGGCAGCGCCTCGGGGACGAGCACCTTGCGGACGATCGTCCAGGTGTTGCCGCCCATGGACTGCACGGCCTCGACCAGCCCGTGGTCCACTTCGCGGACGGCCGTCTCGACCAGGCGGGCGAAGAACGGGATGCCGCCGATGGCGAGCGGCACGATCGCGGCGGTCGTGCCGATGGTGGTCCCGGTGACCCAGCGGGTGAAGGTCATCAGCGCGACCATCAGGATGATGAAGGGCATGGACCGGCCGACGTTCACGATCTGGCCGATCACCTTGTTGGCGACGATGTTCTGGAGCAGGCCGCCGCGGTCGGTGAGGACGAGGAGGAGGCCGAGCGGGAGCCCGGCGGCGACGGCGATCAGCGTGGACCAGAGCACCATCTGGAACGTCTCGGAACACGCCTCGGAGAGCAGCGGCTGCATCTCGGACCAGGTCACTTGGCACCTTCCTTCACCAGTACGGCCTCCTGGCCCACCACGTCGATCTGGAGTCCCTGCTCGCGCAGGAAGCCGATGGGCACCACGTTCTCCTCGTAGCGGCCGGGGAGTTCGAGGCGCATCCGGCCGATCTGGAGGCCGCCGACGGTGTCGATGGCGGCGCCGAGGATCGAGATGTCGATGTTGTAGGTGCGCGAGAGCTGGGAGATGACCGGCTGGGTGGCGGCCTCGCCGTGGAAGGTCACGTCGAGGACGGTCCGGTCGGCGCCGGTCCGCTCGCCGCTCACCGGGAACAGGGCGGCGGCCAGCTCGGAGCCGGGGGTGGCCAGCAGCTCGCTGACGGTGCCGGACTCCACGATCCGGCCCCGCTCCATCAGGGCGGCGGAGTCGCAGACCGACTTCACCACGTCCATCTCGTGGGTGATGAGCAGGACGGTGAGGCCCAGCTGTTGGTTCAGGTCGCGCAGCAGCTGGAGGATGGAGCGGGTGGTGTCCGGGTCGAGGGCGCTGGTGGCCTCGTCGGAGAGGAGCACCTTGGGGTCGCCGGCGAGGGCGCGGGCGATGCCGACGCGCTGCTTCTGGCCGCCGGAGAGCTGGGCCGGGTAGGCCCGCGCCTTGTCGGCGAGACCGACCAGGTCGAGCAGTTCCAGCGCCTTGCGGGAGCGCTCCTTGCCGGACGCGCCGAGGATCTCCAGCGGCAGTTCGACGTTGTCCTGCACGGTCCGCGAGGACAGCAGGTTGAAGTGCTGGAAGACCATGCCGATCCGGTTGCGCGCCCGGCGCAGTTCCCGGCCCGCGCGCGGGCCGCGTCCGGCGAGGGCGGTGAGGTCCTGCCCGTCGACGGTCACGGTGCCGGAGGTGGGGCGCTCCAGCAGGTTGACGCAGCGGATGAGGGAGGACTTGCCGGCGCCGGACTGGCCGATGACGCCGTAGACCTCGCCTTCGCGGACGTGGAGATCGACGCCGTCGAGGGCGGTGACCTCGCGGCCGCGGGAGCGGTAGACCTTGGTCAGGCCCGATGTGGTGATCACTGGATTTCCGTCACTGTCGAGTGCGCGGGCGTGGGTGTGCCCGGGCACGGATGCATGCGGTTCTGGCATGGAGGCGGCACAGCGGAAGATGTGCGTCCGGTACGGCTCGTGGCGCACGGAGTTGCCGCGGCTCTCGCTTCGGGGCGCGAGGCTCAGGTGATGCGGGGGCCCTCTAGAAGGCGCACATTCGGCGCATCACGCGACACATACAACGAGCACCGGGCGTCGTGGTCGCCTCGGTCGCAAGGGTGCGGCAGCTCGTCGTGGTCATGCGATCAGTAAACCAGACGGACACTGCTGACCGGTCGGAACTGTCCGCATAGTGGACAGCGGCGGACACTGCAGGCCGAGAAGTCGGCCGCGGCCCACGAGCCCTGCTCCCCCTCTGGTGACCAGCGCGGACAGAGCCCACGGCTCCGCCACCGCCGGATCGCCTCCCGCCCCTCCGCACGAGGGGCTGTGGCCAACGCCACGGCGGCCGCGTACGGCGGGGTCGGCGGCGGGCGTCCGTTTCGGCCGTAATAGGGTCACCGCATGCTCACTGTCCTGACGCTGGTGACCGGGGTCGCCGCGCTGCTGCTCGCCGCCTGGTGCGGCTGGGCCGCCCACCGCGACCAGCCGACCAAGGACTGGCACTTCATCGGCATGGCCGTGGTGTCGCTGCTGGCCCTGATCCAGCTGGTGGCCGGGATCGTGCTGCTGGCGCGGGGCGAGAAGCCGGAGCAGGGCACGACGATCTTCGTGGCGTATCTGCTGGGCGCGTTCGCGTGCGTTCCGGCGGCGGGTTTCATGTCACTGGCCGAGCGCACCCGCTGGGGTTCGGTGACGGTCGCGGCGGGCGGCGTGGTGCTGGCCGTTCTCGAGGTACGGCTCTACGACATCTGGGGAGGCTGAGATGACGGCGGTGGAGGAGAAGCCGACCCGGCTGATCAGCGGGCCGGGCATGCTGCTGGTGTGGTTCTACGGCGTGATGGTGGTCGGCGCGGTGTCGCGTTCGGCGTACCAGATCAGCACGGACTTCCAGCGGGCACCGCTCGCCTACTCGCTGTCGGCGGTGGCCGGTGTGGTGTACGGGTTCATCACGTACACGCTGGTCCGGGGCGGGGAAACGGCGCGGCGGGCGGCGCTGGTGTGCTGTGCCGTCGAGCTGGCGGGCGTGCTGATCGTGGGCACGTGGACGCTGGTCGACCGGTCGGCGTTCCCGGACGCGACGGTCTGGTCCGACTACGGCATGGGATACGTCTTCATCCCGGTGCTGCTGCCGCTGTCCGCGATGTACTGGCTGCGCAGGGCGCGGAAGGAGCGGGGCGCCTGAGGCTCGCGCCCCGCGCCCCCGCCCGGCGTCACGCCGTGGCCGCGTACGCTCCCGCCTGCTTCTCCAGGATGATCATCTCGACCCCGTCGGTGCCCTTCGAGCGGCCGACGGCCTCGTAGCCGACGCGGCGGTACAGGCGCAGGTTGCCCTCGCTGCGGTGGCCGGTGAAGAGGCGGAAGCGGGTGGCGCCGCGCTCCTGGGCCAGCGCGCCCTCGGCCGCGCGCAGCAGCCGGGCGCCGATGCCGTGCCCCTGGAGGCGGGGGTGGACGCAGAGCCTGCCGATCGCGGCCGTGCCGTCCTCGTTGACCTTGCCGCGCACCGAGCCGACCACCTCGTCGCCGAGCCGGGCGACGAAGACGCAGTCGCTGGCGACCTCCTGGCGGACCGAGTCGAGGGTTTGGACGAGGGGGTCGATGCGGTAGTTGCCGTACAGCGCCGCCTCGCCCTGGAAGCACAGGTACTGGAGCTTGAAGATCTGCTCCGCGTCCTGCTCGGTCGCCTCCGAGATGGTCACGCTCATGCCCATGTGCGCATGCCTCCCGCTCACCTGATCACCTGTCGTCCCCCACTCCTATCCCCGCAGTTCGCGGGCCGCAACCTCCGGTGTGAGCAATCGGCGCAGACATGCCAGACATCTGGAGCGTTCCGGACCGAGACTCCCCTGTGAGATACCCAACTCCCGTGCGATCTCCCGGTATGTCAGGTCCCGTGGGGAGAGCAGGGCCTCCAGGAGGCGGGGGCAGCGGCCGGGCAGCCGGCGCACGGTGTCCCGCAGCGCCCGGTGCCCGGCGGCCGTGAGCACGGCCTGTTCGGGCCCGGGCAGCGCGTCGTCGGCCGGCTCGGTGCCGTACGGCCGTTCGAGTCGGGCGGTACGGCGGCTGCGGCGCACCTCGGCCCGGACGGCCCTGCGCAGCCAGCCCTGCGGATCGAGCGGTGGCCCGTGCGTCTGGAGCCGCTCCAGCAGCCGGAGCCACACCGCCTGTTCCAGGTCGCCCGGCTCGCTCCCGGCCGCATATGCCTCGGCCGAGGCCTCGGCGGTGAGCAGGGGATGGAGTGTGGCTACCAGGTCGGGCGTCATATGCGGAACGACGCGCCGCCCCGGGGACGGGTTTCCGGGGCGGCGCGGAGTCACTCCGAACGAGGCGCGACGGGTCGAACCGTTGACGAAGGGCCCGGGCGGGCTCAGCCCGCCAGGAAGTCGGCGCGGGCCAGGACGCCGGTGTCGGCGTTGTCGGTGAAGACGCCGTCGATGCCGGTCGCGAAGTACGTCCGGAAGGCGCCGAAGGGGTCGCCGTAGCCGTCGGCCGCGCTGCCCTTGCGGTACTCCGCCGGCAGGAAGGGGTTCTCGTTGCGCAGGGTCCAGGGGTGCAGCACCAGGCCCACCTTGTGCGCGTCGGAGACCAGGGTGGTGGGCTCGCCCAGGGTGCCGTCCGCGTTCTTGGGCACGACCAGGTCCAGCGTAGGGCCGATGCCCTGCGCGTAACCGGCGATCTCCCGCAGCCCCTTGGGGGTGATCAGGTCGGCGACGGTGCGCGGGTCGCCCGCCTCGACGAAGTCGTAGGGGCGGCTGTCGGCGGAGGACAGCAGCACCACGAGCGGGTTGTCGACCAGCTGGTTGAGCCTCTGGATGCTGCCGGGCTCGAAGGACTGGAGGATGACCGGCGCGTTCCGGCCGTCCTTGCCGTATCGGCGCAGCAGCTTCGCCACCCGCTCCTCCAGGCCGAGGCCCAGTTTGCGGAAGTAGGTCGGGTGCTTGGTCTCGGGGTAGATCCAGACCTGCTTGCCGCGCCTGCGGGTCTGCTCGTCCTGCCACTTCAGCACCTCTTCGAACGTGGGGATCTCCCAGCGCCCGTTGTAGAGGGTGTTGTGCGGCCGGTTGGCGGGGATGCGCTCGACGGCGCGCAGCGTCTTCAGCTCCGCGAGCGTGAAGTCCTCGGTGAACCAGCCGGTCACCGTGGTGCCGTCGATCACCTTGGTGGTCTTGCGGCCGGCGAACTCGGGGTGCTCGGCGACGTCCGTGGTGCCGCCGATCTCCGGTTCGTGACGGCAGACCAGATGGCCGTCCTTGGTGGGCACCAGGTCACCGGCCTCGACGACGTCCGCGCCCAGGTCCAGGGCCAGGTTGTAGGAGCCGAAGGTGTGCTCGGGCCGGTAACCGCTGGCTCCGCGGTGGCCGATGATCGTCGGCACCGGCAGGCCCTTCAGCCCGCCGCCCGTGCGGCGGCCTGCCGCCTGGGCCCCCGCCGCCTGGGCCGCGCCCGGCAGTCCGAGGACCGCTCCGCCCGCGCCCAGCACCGCGGCGCCGAGCAGCGCCCGCCGTCCCGTCCCGTGTGTCCGCTCGTCCGCCCGGTCGCCGTCCATGAGCGCCTCCTGCCGTCCGCTCCGCTGCTCTTCACTGCCGGGCGATCGTAGGGGTGTCCACATGACGGACGGGAGACCCGGCGTCGAACACACGACTGACGCCGGGTGGCCGGTGGGCGGCGGGAGATGACGGCCCGTCGCCCCGGCGGCCGCTGCCCGGGCGATCTCCGTCACATCGGGCACTCCGGTGCGACGGACCGTTTCCGGGACGCCACCGCAGGTAAACCAGCGTCAACTGTTCGTAAGACCTCGGTGAACCGGCCACATCCGATGTGCGCTACCCACCGGCCCGCGAGTAATGTCCTCACCTGCACAGACTCATATCGCACACCCTCGGCACCGGAGGACCCGTTGTCCCGCTTCGCGCTCATCAAGGCAGTGCTCGGACCGATCATGCGCCTGATGTTCCGCCCACAGGTGGAGGGTGCGGAGAACATCCCAGGGGACGGCCCGGTCATCCTGGCCGGCAACCACCTCACCTTCATCGACTCGATCGTGCTGCCGGTGGTCACCAAGCGGCCGGTGTACTTCATCGGCAAGGACGAGTACGTCACCGGCAAGGGCTTCAAGGGCCGGCTGATGGCGTGGTTCTTCACCGGCGTCGGCATGATCCCGGTGGACCGGGACGGCGCGAACGGTGGTGTGGCCGCGCTGATGACCGGCCGGCGTGTCCTGGAGGAGGGCAAGGTCTTCGGCATCTACCCCGAGGGCACGCGCTCGCCCGACGGCCGGCTCTACCGGGGCCGTACCGGTATCGCGCGGCTGACGCTGATGACCGGCGCGCCGGTGGTTCCCTTCGCGATGATCGGCACGGACAAGCTCCAGCCGGGCGGCCGGGGCATTCCGCGGCCCGGCCGGGTGACCGTCCGGTTCGGCGAGGCCATGGAGTTCTCCCGGTACGAGGGGATGGACCGGGACCGCTATGTGCTGCGGGCCGTCACCGACTCCGTGATGGCCGAGGTCATGCGGCTGTCGGGACAGGAGTACGTGGACATGTACGCCACGAAGGCGAAGGCCGCCTGAAGGTAGGACCCGAACGGACGCGGAAGGCGGACGGACGCGCGCCGCGTCCGTCCGCCTTCCGCTTGGGTCCGCCTGCCGGTGGAATCTGGCCCCGACACAGCGCCGGATCGGCGGCAGTTACCGGCCATATGACCACACAACATGTCTTATTCAGATATGTACAAACCTTCCCGGCGTACCCTGCTCCGTACCCCGATCGCGGCTGCCGGCGCGGGGCTCCTGGCGGCCTGCACCGATTCCGGCTCCGCACCCCGCCCCGGTCCCGGACACACCGGCGCCCTGGGGGCGTTCGTGCCCCCGGGGCCCAAGGGGTACGTCAATCCGTCGGATCCGGAGGTACTCGCCGCCGAGCGGCGGCGCGGCTCGGGCCGCGTGCGCCGGGTCCGATTCACCGCCGCCGCGGCCACGGTGGACCTGGGCGGCCGCACCGTGCACACCTGGGCCTACAACGAGACCGTCCCGGGGCCCCTGGTCCGCGTCACCGCCGGCGACGTCCTCGACCTCGGCCTCGCCAACCGGCTGCCCGCCGCCACCACGCTGCACTCCCACGGGGTGCGGCTGCGCTGCGACATGGACGGCACCCCGGGGCTGACCCAGGATGCCATCCCGGCCGGGACGGACTTCGGCTACCGCTTCACCGTCGCCCACCCGGGCACCTATCTGCTCCACTCCCACCAGGGCCTCCAGGCCGACCGCGCCCTGTACGCGCCGCTCATCGTGGACGATCCCCGCGAGCCCCTCTCCTACGACAAGGAGTGGGTCGTCGTCCTGGACGACTGGCTCGACGGCGTGGCCGGCTCCACCCCCGAGCAGGTCCTCGGCCAGCTCCGGCCGGGCGGCGAGTCCGCTCAGGCGGGGGGCATGGCGATGGGCCCCGGCCACGGCAGCCAGGGTCCCGGTCGCCCGGCGAGCGCGAGCCCGTCGCACTCCGGGCCGTCCGGAGGTCCCTCGCGGGTGCTGCGCGGCTCCCACAGCCGCATGCTGCACGGGGACGGCGGCAGCGTCGACTACCCGTACTACCTGGCCAACGGGCGGCTGCCCGGCAGCCCCTCGGTGTTCCGCTGCCGGCCCGGCGACCGGATCCGGCTGCGCATCATCAACGCCGGTTCCGACACCGCGTTCCGGGTGGCGCTGGGCGACCACACCATGACCGTCACCCACACCGACGGCTATCCCGTGGCGCACAAGAGGACCGACGCGCTGCTGGTCGGCATGGCGGAGCGGTACGACGTCCTGGTCACCGCCCAGGACGGGGTGTTCCCGCTGGTGGCGCTCGCGGAGGGCAAGCAGGGACAGGCCCTTGCCGTGCTCCGTACCGACAAGGGGAGAAGCCTGCCCGCCGCCGATGTCCGCCCGGACGAGCTGGACGGCAAGACCGTCCCGGCGCGGCGCCTGGTGCCGGACGACGCGGTGGCGCTGGACGACCGCAAGCCCGACCGGGAGCTGCGGATCAAGGTCACCGGCAGCATGGCGAAGTACGACTGGGGGTTCGACCACCAGTCCTACTCCGTGCGCCGGCGGCACCCGGTCCGCGCCGGTGAGCGGGTACGGCTGTCGCTCATCAACGCGACCGGCATGTGGCACCCGCTGCACCTGCACGGCCACACGTTCGCGCTCACCGGGGAGAACGCGGTGGGGACGCGGAAGGACACCGCGATCGTGCTGCCGCACCGCAAGCTGGTGGTCGAGTTCGACGCCGACAATCCCGGCCTGTGGATGCTGCACTGCCACAACCAGTACCACTCGGAGAGCGGGATGATGACGGTGCTGGGTTACCAGCGGTGAGGGCCGGTGCGCGGTCGTCCTGCGGGCGCGGGTGAGCCGTGGCCGCCCGCGCCCCCGGGGCGGGTCACTCCCCCGCGTTCTCCAGCTTCTGGCCCTTCAGCAGGAACCAGGACACCGCCGCCGTGGCGAGCAGCACCGCCGCTCCGAGGCCCGAGGCCAGGTGGAGGCCGTGGACGAAGGAGTCGCGGGCCGCGGTCAGCAGCGATGCCGCGGCCTGCGGGGGCAGGTGGTCCGCCGCCTGCACCGCGGCGCCCAGTGACTCATGGGCCGCCGCCGGGGTGCCGGCCGGGCCCGTGAAGTCGCGGTAGACGCCGGTGACGACGGAGCCCAGCAGGGCGATGCCCAGGGCCGCACCGAGTTCGTAGGCCGTCTCGGAGACCGCGGATGCGGCGCCCGCCTGCTCCTTGGGCACGCTGGAGAGGATGACATCGGCGGTGACCGTGAAGGAGAAGCCCGCGCCGACGCCCACCACGAGCAGGGCGGCGCCCAGCACCGGGTAGCCGGTGGACTGCCCGAGGGTCGTCAGCGCGGCGAGGGCGGCACCGACGGCCGCCAGGCCCGCACTGACGACCGCGCGGACCGAGCAGCGCCGGGCCGCGCGGCCGGCGACCAGGCCGGCCGCCACCGCGCCGACGGCGGCGGGCAGTTCGGCGAGGCCGGCCTCGAACGGGTGCCTGCCCTGGACGAGTTGCAGGTACTGGGAGAGGAAGAACACCAGCCCGGACATGCCGAGCACGGTCAGCAGGTCGGCCAGCACCGCACCGCTGAACCCTCGGTTCCTGAACAGCCGCATGTCCAGCAGCGGGGCCGGCCGGGTGAGCTGGCGGTGGACGAAGCCGTAGAGCGCCGCCGCACCGAGCAGCGCCGCGCCGAGCACGGCCCAGGTGAACCCGTGGGTCGCGGCCTCCTTGACCGCGTACACCAGGGCGATCACACCGACCAGGGACAACAGGACGCCGGCCAGGTCCCAGGGGCCCGGGTTCGGGTTGCGGGACTCGGGGAGCGTGCGGATGCCGACCAGGACCAGGACCGCCATCACCGGCAGGTTGATCAGGAAGACCGAGCCCCACCAGAAGTGTTCGAGGAGGAAGCCACCCGCGATCGGGCCGACGGCCGTGCCGGCCGAGGCGGTCGCGCCCCAGATGCCGACGGCCAGGCTGCGCTCGTGCGGGTCGTGGAAGATGTTGCGGATCAGGGCGAGGGTGGCGGGCATCAGGGTCGCGCCCGCGACACCGAGCAGCGCCCGCGCCAGGATCATCAGTTCGGGTGTCGTCGCATAGGCGTTGAGGACGGAGACCGCGCCGAACGCCGTGGCGCCGACGAGCAGGATCCGCTTGCGGCCGATGCGGTCGCCGAGGCTGCCCATGGAGACCAGCAGACCGGCGATGACGAAGGAGTAGACGTCGCCGATCCACAGCAGCTGGGTGCCGGAGGGGTTGAGGTCTTCGCTGATGTAAGGGGTCGCCAGGCCGAGGACGGTGGCGTCGACGGCCACCAGCAGCACGGCCAGGACGAGGACGGACAGGGCGAGCCAGCGGCCCGGACGCCTCTCCGCCTCCGTCGCGCGCGCCGGCTGCAAGGTGCTGGTCATGATTCCTCTCTTCTTGCGCGTCTCTTCTTGTGCGTCGCACGCGGGTCTCTTCCGGCGTGCGTCGCCGCGTCACGCGTGCGTGCGCCGTGCGCCGCCGAGCAGCAGCTCGACGATCATGTAGCTGAAGTCCTTGGCGGCCACCCGGCCCTCGGCCACCGCCCAGGCGCCGGAGGCCAGCAGGCCGTACAGCGCCTCGGTGAGCCAGGCCGGGGTGAGGTCGATACGGAACTCGCCGCTCTCCTGGCCGCGCCGGAACAGGGCCGTGAGGCGCTCGTCGATGCGGGCCCAGCCCTGGTTCTGCTCCTCGCCCTCGAAGAGCTGGTTCTCGGTGTAGAGGAAGGCGAGCAGACCGGCCGCCGGTTCGATCGCCCGGACCAGGCGGTGCACGGCCTCGCCCGCCGGGCCGTCGTCCAGGCGGGCCGCGTCCAGCGCCGCCTCGCACTCCGCGATGCCGAGCGCCTCCAGCGCCCGCACGAGCGCGTCGCGCCCGGCGAAGTGGCGGTGCAGCGTGGCCCGGCTGATCCCGGCGGCCTTGGCGACCTCGTCCATGGTCGCGGTGGATTTACGGGTCAGCAGGGCGGCTGCGCTGCGCAGCACATGGTCACGATCCAGGGCCATGAGACAAGAGTAACCCACATGAGACATCTTTGTCTCACATCGGGCATGAGTGCATCACCGACCTGGCGGCCGGAGCGCGCGGGTGATCAGTGCCAGGGCAGCTGCGCGCGCCGCTCCCAGTAGGCGCGCGGGTCCTCGGCCAGTGTGGCGAGCCGGGTCAGCTGGTCGGCGTCGAGATCCACGGCGGGGGCGTGCAGGTTGGAGCCCAGCTGGGTGACGGTGGCCGCGCCGGAGAGGATCACCCCGGCCCACGGCTGGCGCAGGATCCAGGCGAGGGCCACGGCGTCACAGCCCAGCTCGGTCTCCTCGGCGACGGCCTTCAGGACGTCCGGGGCGTGCGGCGCGGCGAGCCGGCCGTTGGCCATGCCCTCCTTGACGATCACGGTGAGCCCGGCGTCGTGGGCCTCGGCGAGCGCGGGAGCGGCCGAGGTCTCCAGCACGTTGTAGGTGGACTGGACGGTACGGAAGAGGGGCTCGCCCTCCACCGTGACGGCGAGGGCGGCGCGGATCGCGTCCGCCTGGGCGGGGCCGCTGGTGGAGAAGCCGATGGTGAGGCCCTGGGCGGCGGCCTCGGCGAGCTTCGCGTGCAGGTCCTTGTCGGTGAGAGCCGGGCTGTCCGGGGTCACCGAGTGGATCTGGTACAGGTCGAGCCGGTCGCCGAGCAGGGCCTCGGTCTCCGCGCGCTGCCGCTCGTAGGTCGCCACGGTGTGGTCCTTGACCTCGTGCTGTGCGGCGTCGGTGGACCAGCCGGCGGTGTAGGTGTAGCCCCACTTGCTGCCGACGACCACGTCGTCGATGTCGGGGCGGGCGTTCAGCCAGTCGGCGAGGAACTCCTCGGAACGGCCGTAGGAACGGGCGACGTCGACATAGCGCACGCCCTGGGCGTAGGCGGCGTCGAGGAGGTCGTGGGTGCGGTCCCGGAGGGCGTCGACGCTGCGGTTCCCGCCGAGGTCCTCGTCGCGGCCGAGGTTGATGTAACCGGGGCGGCCGACGGCGGCCAGACCGAGGCCGATGTGGCAGGTCGGGGTCGTGGCGTGCGCGAGACGGGCGAAGGGCATCGCGGGCTCCGTTCGGTCGGCTCCGGTGGGACTTCCGACCAACGTAACCCGCGACGCCCTGTTGTGATCGCCCTACGGCCCGGGGTGTGCGCCGGTCCGGCGACCGCGTGGTGCGGCGGCCGGTCACGGCTCCCCGTGCCCCTTTCGGGGGCGGCGGACTCAGCCCTGCCGCTTGGCCTCGGCCCATGCGTGCTGGGCCGCCACGTCCGCCTTGGCCTCCGCCAGCTGGACGGCGACCGCGCTCGGTGCCGTACCGCCGCGTCCGCTCCGGGAGGCGAGGGCGCCCGGGACGTTGAGGACGGAGCGGACCTCCGGGGTGAGGTGCGGGGAGATCTTCGCGAACTGCTCGTCCGTGAGCTCGTCCAGCTCCTTGCCCTCGGCCTCGGCGACCTTGACGCACTCGCCGGCCACCTCGTGCGCGACCCGGAACGGCACGCCCTGCTTGACCAGCCACTCGGCGATGTCCGTGGCGAGCGAGAAGCCGGCCGGGGCCAGCTCCTCCATGCGCTCGCGGTGGATCGTGAGGGTGGCCATCATGCCGGTGAAGGCGGGCAGCAGCAGCTCCAGCTGGTCGCAGGCGTCGAAGACCGGCTCCTTGTCCTCCTGGAGGTCGCGGTTGTAGGCGAGCGGCATGGCCTTGAGGGTGGCCAGGAGCCCGGTCAGGTTGCCGATGAGACGGCCGGACTTGCCGCGCGCCAGCTCGGCGATGTCCGGGTTCTTCTTCTGCGGCATGATCGACGAGCCGGTGGAGAAGGCGTCGTGCAGGGTCACGAAGGAGAACTCCTTCGTGTTCCAGATGATGATCTCCTCGGCGATCCGGGAGAGGTTGACGCCGATCATCGCGGTGATGAAGAGGAACTCGGCGACGAAGTCACGGGAGGCCGTGCCGTCGATGGAGTTGCCCACGCTGCCGTGCTCGAAGCCGAGGTCCTGCGCGACCGCCTCCGGGTCCAGGCCGAGGGAGGAGCCGGCCAGGGCGCCGGAGCCGTAGGGGGAGACGGCGGTGCGCTCGTCCCACTGGCGCAGCCGCTCGGCGTCCCGGGCCAGGGGGTGGACATGGGCGAGGATGTGGTGGGCGAAGAGCACCGGCTGGGCGTGCTGGAGGTGGGTGCGGCCGGGCATCGCGACGTCCGGGTGGGCCTCGGCCAGGCCGATCAGCGCGTCCTGGAGGTCGGCGATCAGACCGGCGATCGTACGGGCGTGGTCCCGGAGGTACATCCGGAACAGGGTGGCCACCTGGTCGTTCCGCGACCGGCCCGCGCGCAGCTTGCCGCCCAGCTCGGGGCCGAGGCGCTCCAGCAGGCCGCGCTCCAGGGCGGTGTGCACGTCCTCGTCGGCGAGGGTGCCCGTGAACTCCCCGGACGCGACGTCGGCCTCCAGCTGGTCGAGGCCGGCGATCATCCGCTCCAGCTCGTCCGCGCTGAGGAGTCCGGCCTTGTGCAGCACGCGCGCGTGGGCGCGGGAACCGGCGATGTCGTACGGCGCGAGCCGCCAGTCGAAGTGGACGGACGCGGACAGCTTCGCCAGGGCCTCGGCGGGACCGTCGGCGAAACGGGCGCCCCAGAGCCGTACGTCACCGCTGTTGCTGCTCACTTGCTCTGCTCCTAGGGGATGTGATGGACGACCGTTGGCATGCATGAGTATGCAGAGGTCTGCATGATTCGTCAATCTCCGGGGTGCCCCCCATAGGGAACGAGCGGGCTTGAACATCGGCAACCGCTTTCTCGTACTTCCCGCCGAGCGCAGGCGCCGCGTTCGTCCGACGACGACACTCCCGACCCAAGTGAGGCACCCGTATGTCCAGGGCTCTTCCGAAGTACGACAAGCGTCGCGTGGCGGTCATCGGAGGCGCTGCCGCCGTCCTGTTGTCCGGGGCGGTGATCGCCGGTACGGCCCTCGCCGGGACGCCCGGTCAGAGCGGCGGCGCGGTGAACGCCCGCACCCTCGCGAGCCCCGGCACGATCAGCTGCCCCGACGTCGCCTCCCGGCTCCCCGCGATCCCCGCGTCCGCCAAGGCCGAGGTCGACCGCAACCTCACCCTCCTCCAGACCCAGATCCAGGAAGCCGACAAGCGCCTCCAGAACACCGTCGGCCAGGGCGGACCCCACTTCGTCGACAACGCCATCCTCGGACCCCTCAAGGACAAGCGGAACTCCACCATCGACCGCATCGCCCTCGCCATCGGCCGCACCACCACCAAACCCACCGGACTCAACACCCTGGCCGCCTGCACGCTGAACGCCGGCGGCGGCACGGCACCGGGCACGGACGCGGGCACCGCGCCGGGCCGGCAGTCCGGCAGCAACGCGGGCACGACGGCCGGCCGGAACACCGGGGCGGGCACGATCAGCTGCCCCGACGTCGCCTCCCGGCTCCCGGCCATCCCCGCGTCCGCCAAGGCCGAGGTCGACCGCAACCTCGCCCTCCTCCAGACCCAGATCCAGGAAGCCGACAAGCGCCTCCAGAACACCGTCGGCCAGGGCGGACCCCACTTCGTCGACAACGCCATCCTCGGACCCCTCAAGGACAAGCGGAACTCCACCATCGACCGCATCGCCCTCGCCATCGGCCGCACCACCACCAAACCCACCGGACTCAACACCCTGGCCGCCTGCACGCTCACCAAGTGAGCCGACGGACGTCCATCCCGGCCGGCGCCCTCGGCGGGCGCCGGCCGCAGGCCCCCGCAGCGACAATTCGTTAGACAGGCGAACTATTTCCGTCGATAATCACCGACCATGGGAAAGACCTATGAGCGCATAGACGGCAGACTCCGCACCTTCATCGAGGAGCAGCCCCTCTTCTTCACCGCGACCGCCCCGCTCGCCGGTGACGGCACGGTCAACCTCTCCCCCAAGGGCCTCAAGGGCTCCTTCGCCGTCATCGACGAACACACCGTCGCCTACCTGGACTTCGCCGGTTCCAACGCCGAGACCATCGCGCATCTGCGGGAGAACGGGCGGATCACCCTGATGTGGTGCGCCTTCCAGGGCCCGCCGAACATCGTCCGCGTGCACGGCCGGGGCGAGCCGGTCTTCCGCGACGACCCGCGCTTCCCCGAGCTGCTCACCCACTTCCCGGACATCGACCCGACCCCGCACGGCCTGCGGGCCGTCATCGTCGTGCACGCCGAACTGGTCCGTGACACCTGCGGATACGCCGTCCCCCACATGGCGTACGAGGAGGACCGCGACCTGCACAGCAAGCGGTTCGCGCGCGAGGACGACGCCTCGCTGAGCGCGTACTTCGAGAAGAAGGAGCACGTGGCGACGAGCCTGGACGGACTACCCGGGCTGCCGCTCCCACTGCCCCCGTCTACCGTCTGAACCATGCACCCCGGTGTCCTCCTCGCCCTGGCATCCACCGCCTGGCTGGCCCTGCCGGGCACCCCACCGGCTCCCGGCCCGGTGCCGCTGCCCGCGCGGATGGCGGACCCGGGCGGCGGCAGCCAGCTGATCACCGCCGAGGCGCCGGACACCGACTCCACCACCGGCACGCTGACCTGGTGGGACCTGCTCGACGGCCGCTGGACCGAAACCGGCTCGGCACCGGCGCGGTTCGGCGCGCACGGCCTCGTCGCGGGCACCACCCGCGTCCAGGGCACGAAAACCACCCCGACCGGGCTGTACGGCCTCCCCTTCGCCTTCGGCATCCAGCCGGCGCCGGCCGGCACCCGCACCGGCTACCGCGCGGTGCGGGACGGTTCCTGGTGGTGCGAGGACAACGACTCGGCGTCGTACAACCGCTGGACCGACCCGCTGCCGGCCGACTGCCGCGCCTCGGAGTCCGAGCACCTGGTCTCCTACGGCACCCAGTACGCGTACGGCCTGGTCATCGGCTTCAACTACGACCACCCGGTGCGCGGGCGCGGCGCCGGAATCTTCCTGCACGTCAACGGCGCTGCCGCCACGGCGGGTTGCGTGTCGGTGCCCGAGGAGGACATGCGGCGAATCCTGCGCTGGGCCGACCCCGCGCGCGCACCGCACATCGCCATCGGCACGACGGGCGGGGCGACCGCGATCACCCGTTACTGAGAGCCGCCCGCACTGTCAGTGGGCGGTGCCATGATGTCCTGCGGGGAGGCCACATGGAACGAGCCCGCAGGGCGCTGCTGATCGGGATCGGGCAGGCAACCGCCACCGAAGGACTGCTGGAACCGCTGGACGAGGCCGTCACGGCCGATCTGCGGCTGCTGGCCTCGGTGCTGGACGGGGCCGGGTACGAGGTGGACGTCCTGCGCGACGCGGACCTCAGCCTGATCCGCACCCGCCTGTACGAGACGGCGAGCGACATGCCGGCCGACGGCACCCTGCTGGTGTACTTCACCGGACACGGCGTCCGGGCCGGCGGCACCGACTACCTGGTCCCGGCCGACGCGCGGCCGCCACGGGAGGGCGGCTGGCGGGAGCCGTACCTGGGTTCGCTGCTGGACGCGAACATCAGCCCGCTGCTGGCCGAGTGCAAGGCCGGCACGGTGCTCTGGCTGATCGACGCGTGCCGCACGGAACTCGGCGACGACGCCGTGCCGTTCGGCAACGCCATCCTCAAGGGCCCGCCGAGCGGCGGCTTCGCCGTACTCACCGCCTGCTCGGCCGGCGAGCGCAGCGGCTACACGGCCGAGGGCAGCTTCTTCACCCGTGGACTGGCGGACGCGCTCGGCCCGTTGACCCCCGCCCGGACCGTCGCGGAGGTCTTCGAGCTGGCCCGGGCGCGCACGGCCGCCACGGCACGCCGGCACGGGCTGACCCAGACGGCCCGGATCGACTACGGCACCCACGCCAGGGAGGTGACCGAAAAGACGGAGATCTGCGAGGGCCGGCCGCTGCTGGAGACCTGGCTGGGGGCGGTGCGCGGGACACCGCTGTGGGAGCGGGTGCGCCCCGAGGACCAGGCCTCGGTGCCCGGCTTCACCGAGTGCCTGGCCGCCTTCGTCGAGCGGTGCGCCCGCACCCTGCATCTGGCGCAGGGCCGGCTGCCGCGCCCCGACCCCTGGTCCGACGAGGACTTCCCGGTCCGCCTGGTCACCCGGCGGCTGCCCCAGGTGCTGCCCGAGGACCGGCCGCTGTCCGCCGTCGAGGCGGCGTTCCTGGTCGCGGCGCCGTTCCTGCGGGAGGCCGCCTGGGCCGACCGGCTGAGCCAGGCCGCCGAGATCGATCCGTACCACCCCGACCGGCAGCCGGGTGCGGACGCCCACCGCAGACACTTCGAGCAGGTCGGCGACCAGCACGCGCGGATCGTACGCAAAGCGGCCCAGTGCCGGGCCCGCGACCGCACGGAGGACGAGACCGCCGTCGTCATGTGGCTGGTGCACCGCTGGATCACCGACCGGTTCGAGACCGACGACGAGCCCGTACCGGCGAGCCCGGCCCAGAAGCTGGTCGCGGCGCTCGGCGTACCGCCCGACCGGGTGCACGAGGTGGCGGAGCTGCTGTGCGGGGCGGCCTCTGCCCTCGGCCTGGACGAGCCGCCCGAGCGGCTGTCCGGGCGGCTGCCCGGCAAGGTGGTGCTGCCCGGCGGCCCGCAACCGCTGCGCGTCCGCCCGCTGGCCGCACTGCTACGGCTCGCGGCGGTCCTCTCGGTGGACGTACGGACCTTCCCCGAGGTCGTCGCGGAACATCTCGCCGTGACCGACCCGGTCCTGCCGCAGCAGGTCGTCGCCATCGCCCACGGCCTGAGCTGGGAGCGCGAGGGCCCGGCACTCCACCTGGACGCCCCCTGCCCGCACCAGGCGGTGCACGCCGCCCTCGCCGAGGTCGCCGAGGAGGCGGACCAGCTCGTCGCACAGCTCCTGGACCGGGCCGCCGACCTGCCGGGCGCGGAGACGGAACTGCTCGCGGCCGTACCGCAGCGGGTCACCGCACGCGAGCTGCGCCCGGCCCGCACCGGCGGCGCGGACGAGCCGTACGACGTGCCGCTGCTGCGGTTCCACCTCTCCCAGTCCGAGGTGCGGGAACTGCTGATGGGCGAGCAGCTGTACGGCGGAGATCCGACCCTCGCGCTGCGGGAGCTGTACCAGAACGCGATGGACGCCTGCCGGTACCGGGCGATGCGGTGGACGTATCTGCGCGGGCGCGGGGCGCGGCCCGCCGACTGGAGCGGGCGGATCACCTTCACCCAGGGCGAGGACGAGCGCGGCCGGTACGTCGAGTGCCGGGACAACGGCGTGGGCATGAGCGCGGAGCTGCTCACCCACACGTTCACCCGGGCCGGCAGCCGCTTCGAGCGGTCCAAGGCGTTCCGCCGGGAGCAGTCGCGCTGGCTGCGGCACGACCGCAATCTCAGGCTGTATCCCAACAGCCGTTTCGGCATCGGCGTGTTCAGCTACTTCATGCTGGCCGACGAGATGACGATCGTGACCCGCCAGGTCAGCGCGGACGGCATCCCCGCCGAGCACGCCCTGCGCGTCGACATCCCCAGCAGTGCCAGCCTGTTCCGCATCCGCCGGCACACCGGCCCGGAGGACGGGCTGGCGGAAGGCGGCACCCGGGTACGGCTCTATCTCCGGGACGACGCGGTCGGCGCCGGGCTGTCGTGCACCCGGGTGCTGCGGGATCTGGTGCGGGTCGGCGAGTTCGCGCTGGAGGCGGTGGACGGTCAGGGGGCCGGACACCGTTGGGAGGCCGGGGAGTTGCAGGTCCCGGAGGCCCTGGCCGCCGTTCCGGATGTGCTGTGGTGGGTCGACGGTGAGGGGGCCGTCCTGTGCGACGGGATCGCGACCGATCAGAAGCCCTTCGGCTATGTGCTGAACCTGACCGGGCCGCACGCGGGAAGGCTCAGCGTCAGCCGGACGGAGTTGCAGGACTATGACCGGGAGTGGGCGGAGCGGCAGTTCCGGCGAGGGGCCGCGGCGTTGGCGCAGTGGCCTGGGCTGACGCTGAAATGGACGGCGGACCTGGAGGAGAAGAGCCTGCGCGTGGCCCAGGTGCTGGACGAGGAGTGGCGGGGGAAGGGCGTCACGGTGGCCGGGGAGGACGGCGAGGCGCTGTCACTGGACGAGGTGGGGTGGTTCCCCCATGACGAGCACGGCCTTCCCGACAGGGGTGGACGGATCCGGTCATGGCGCGATTCCGTGCTCAGCCGCCCTCACCTGCGTTACTACCCCGCATGGCCCCAAAGCCTCGCCGGCTACCCCGTACCTTCGCCCGGCGATGCAGGAGTCGCGGCCGGCGACTTCGATTCGTGGCACGATGTCGTCGTCCATGCTGCCCGAAACGGGCTTCCCCTGAGCGACCTGCTGTACCGCATGCGAAAGCTGCGGATCGTGGACCCGGACCTCTCACCGCCCCCCACCGACGGCAACGACGGACTCGCGTGGATCCCCTCCGAGCAGGACGCCGTCCTGGCCGACGCTCTTCGGGGCAGGTCCGCGAACTCACCCTTCGATTCCCTGCCCACCGCCGGCATAGGGAAGCGCATCGACGACCTCGGCGGCCTGGTTCTGGTCTCGGCGAAACTGAAGACGCCGCTGGGAGAACTCACCGAACGGCTGGCTCGCCTCAGTCCGCTCCATGGCCTGACCGTGCCGACGCCGCCGGACCATCATGCGCACCACATCTGCACCCAGGACGAGATCGCCGCTCTGTTCCTGGCCACGACGTTCCCGCCGTTTCGACGTGTGGCAGGCCCCGCCGACATCTTTGCCCGGTCCCGCAGACCCGGGGCTTCCAGGACACTCGACTATCTGGCGGGGTTCAGCTGGCTCGGTTGGACGCTCCCGTCACCGGCCGAGATGGCTCCCTGGCTGGAGCTGGACACCGACAGCTGCTCCATCGTGATGGACCGCGTCTCCCTGCTGCCGGACGGACGCTTCCGGCTGGACTGGTCCGCCACCATCTTCGCGGCCGGCTTCTTCGGTGTTTCCCTGGCCGAAGCCGAGCGTCGCGTAGCAGAGATCGCAAGCACACTCGGGCTGGTGCACGAACCCCGCTACGGCGACGGGCAGATGGACGGCACGGTGGTGCCCTCCCCCGATGACATCGAGATCTTCGAATACCTCCTGGCGGAGGGAGGCATCGGCCTTGAGAGCGGTCTCGATCTGAGAGACATCTACCTCTTCGATCTCTCGAAGGAGGAAATCATCGGCCTGCGCACCTTGGGTGTCTCTGTAGCCGAGGGCAGGATCGACAGCGACTCATGGGAGTCTCTGGATCTGCGCAGCCGGTACGCCTTGTCCGGCAACGACGCCGCCCATGAAGACTCCAATTACCCCGCCGCGATGCTGACCGCGACCGTGTTGGTCCACGCCGCCGCGCGCCTTCAGGAATCGCTGAGCTCAGTCTGGGGTCTCGCCGCCCAGCACGCCCCCTCCTTCGGTCTTCAGCTGCCGCCCCTCCCGCCGGCACTCGCCCACCACCGGCCCTCCGAGGACCTCTGCGACGCACTTGGCGCCGGCGACCGGAACCACGCGAATGCGGCTGCCTGCGAGTGGAGACCCCTGACCCCTTTGGCGCTGGCCCGTTACGCGCGGCGCTTCGCTCTCCAACCAATCACCGCATACGAGCAGTTGAGGGCTTACCGGCCCCTCGGCGCCCTCGTAGCACCCCTCACCGCACACGAACTGGCCGCGCTGCCCCCCGACGTGCCCGACGAGTGGGACATCGAGGCCCTCTCCCCCACCTACCGCGTCTCCGACCCCGACACCCCCTACACCCCCCTGGACCTCGTCAGCATCGCCGCCCGGCTCGGGGAGCCGGTCTCCGAGACCGTGCGCCGGATCACGCCGTATCTGCCCCTGCTGCCCGGCCGTACGGCGCTGCCCCCGGCCCCCGCCACGGACACCGTCCCCTGCTGGCAGGACCTCACGCTGCTCAGCCGGCACTTCGACGGCAGGCTCCCCGCCGTCGAGGGGACGGTGACCCGGCGCCATGTCGCGCTCGCCGCCGAGGCGACCCGGGAGAGCGTGGAGTGGATCAGGGACCGGCTGCTGCTGTACGCCGGGATGTTCGGTTTAAGCGTCCCCGAGACCGAGAATGAGGCGCTCGCAGATGACTGAACCCTCCCCGCCCGGCCACGACTTCGGGCTCGCCTACGCGGAGCGGGACATGGGGCTGGCCGCCGCCCCCTTCACCCGGACCCCCTCCCCCGACGGGCTCGGCATCGTGGTCGAGGGTGCATGTCCGCGCTGTCATGGGCGGACGTCGACGGAGTACCGGCACGGCGCGCCCGGCACCGGCACCAAGGGGTTGCGTTCCTGGCTGGGCGGTCGGCAGCCCGCGCCCGATCCGGATGCCGACGCCGGTCTCGTGACCCGGGAGACGCACTTCTGCGAGTGCGGGCATCCGCATCCGGACCTTCCGGAGAACGCGCCGTTCACCGGGTGTGGGGCGAGCTGGCGGATCGGGGCGGTGTGATGAGTGGGCAGTCCGCGCGGCGCTGGGCGCAGCTCGCCCGTGAGCTGGAGTTCTCCCAGCTGGCCGAGTTGCGGAGGCAGGCCGAGGGCTGGCGCAACGGGCTGACCGGGCTCACCGCGCTGCTGGCGGTACTGGTGACGCTCAAGGGGCGCGACGATCTGTCCCAGCTGCCCTCCGCCGCCCGGCTGGCGGCCACGCTGCTGCTGGGGGCCGCGTTCGTGCTGCTGTTCGCCGGCTCGGTGCTCGCGGTGCGCGCCGCGCACGGCCGGCCCGGGAGCCGGGTGCTGCTCGCCGGTCAGGCGCTGCGCCTGTGGACCGAGGCGGAGACGGTGCGGGTCACCGGGGCGCTGCGGCAGGCCTCGGTGTGTTGTGTGGCGGGGATCGTGCTGGTGAGCGGCGCGGTGGTGGTGGCCTGGACGACCACCGGGCCGGCGCCGGACCATCTGGTCCGGGTCACCACGACCACCGGCGAGCGGTGCGGGGAGTTCCTCGGGTCGGGGGCGGACGGGGTGGCGCTGCGGCCGGACGGGGAGAGCGGGCGGACCGTGCTGCCCGCGCGCACGGTCCTGTCGGTGACGCCGGTGCCGGAGTGTGGCGCAGGGGGCGGATGACGAGGCCGCCGGTACCGGGCGAGCTGCTCAGCCGGCCGGCCGGGGCAGTCGTACCGTGAACGTCGTGGAGCCCGGGTGGCTGTCCAGGTCCACGGTGCCGCCGTGCGCCTGTGTCACCGCCGCCACGATGGACAGGCCGAGACCCGCGCCGGAGCCCCCGGTGCCGGCGGGGCGGCGGTGTTCGGCGCGGGTGAAGCGCTCGAAGACACCGGGCTGGACGTCCTGCGGGACACCGGGGCCGTCGTCGTGGACGGAGAGGACGGCCGCGTCGTCCCAGGCTTCGAGGGTCACCGTGACCTTCGTACCGGCGGGTGTGTGGGTGCGGGCGTTGGCGAGCAGGTTGGCCAGCACCTGGTGCAGGCGGTGGGCGTCGCCGGTGACCGTGACCGGTTCCTCGGGGAGGTCCAGGGTCCAGCGGTGCCCGGGGCCCGCCGCGCGGGCGTCGGTGACCGCGTCCAGGACCAGGTGGGTGAGGTCGACCGGGCGGCGCTCCAGCGGGCGGCCCGCGTCGAGCCGGGCGAGCAGCAGCAGGTCGTCGACCATCAGGCCCATCCGGGCGGACTCGGCGCTGATGCGCTCCAGGGCGCGGGTGACCTCCGGGGGCACCGGGCCGGGGTGGAGCAGGGCCAGTTCGGCGTGGCCGCGGACGGAGGCGACCGGGGTGCGCAGCTCGTGGCTGGCGTCGGCGGCGAACCGGCGCAGCCGCTCCTCGCTGGCGTGCCGCTTGGTCAGGGCGTCCTCGACATGGCCGAGCATGCGGTCCAGGGCCGCGGCGACCTGGCCGACCTCGCTGTGCGGGTCGGCGTCCGGGGTGCGCGGCGGCAGGGTGACCTCGCCGCTGGCCAGCGGGAGCTCGCTGACCCGGGTGGCGGTGGCGGTGACCCGGCGCAGGGGGCGCAGGGACCAGCGGACCCAGTAGGCGCCGGCCACGCCGGTCACCACGAGCGCGAGGCCGAAGACGATCCCGGCGACCAGTTCCAGGCGGTGCACGGTGGCCTGGACCGGCTCCAGGGGGAGGCCGACGATCAGGACGTCGCCGTCCCGGCCGGTGGTGGCGATGACGCGGTAGTCGTCCAGGGAGGAGAGTTCGACGGTGTGCGGCCGGGCGTCGGCGGGGACCGCGGCCAGCCGCCGGGCGTCGGCCGCCGTGAGGTCGACGTTGAGGTCGGCGGAGGGGTCGCCGGAGCGGATCAGCCCCTTGTGGGTGACGGTTCCCCGCACCAGGCGGGCGCCGAAGGTGCCGGTGGCCATGCGCCGGGTGTCGGCGTGCTCGTCGCCGTCGTGGTCGTCGGGCTTTCCCGACGGCACCGTGCCCCCGTGTTCCAGGCTCTCCGGGAAGCGGGTGCCGACCTGGGTGAGCTGTTCGTCCAGGCGCTGGGTGAGGAAGCCGTTCAGCTCGACGACCGCGGCGAGGCCGACGGCGGCGCAGCTCACCGCGAGCAGCACCACCAGCCCGACGGTGAGCCGGGCGCGCAGGGTGCGGGGGCGGGGCAGCCGGCGGGCGCGGAGCAGGGCGGCGCGCACCCGGTTCACGGGGTCACCGTGACCGGTTTGAGGACGTAGCCCGCCCCGCGCACCGTGTGGATCATGGGCTCGCGGCCCGCGTCGATCTTCTTGCGCAGGTAGGAGATGTACAGCTCCACGACATGGGCCCGGCCGCCGAAGTCGTAGGACCAGACGCGGTCGAGGATCTGGGTCTTGCTGAGCACCCGGCGCGGGTTGCGCATCAGGAAGCGGAGGAGTTCGAACTCGGTCGGCGACAGCTCGATCAGCTCACCGGCGCGGGTGACCTCCCGGGCCTCCTCGTCCATGATCAGGTCGCCGACGACCAGCCGGGGGCCCTCCTCCTGCTGGCGGGCCATGCCGGCGCGGCGCAGCAGTCCGCGCAGCCGGGCGACGACCTCCTCCAGGCTGAAGGGCTTGGTGACATAGTCGTCGCCGCCCGCCGTGATGCCGGCGATACGGTCCTCGACGGCGTCCCGGGCGGTGAGGAAGAGCACGCACACGTCGGGTTTCACCTCGTGCAGCCGCCGCAGCACGGCGAAGCCGTCGGTGTCGGGGAGCATGACGTCGAGGACGACGGCGTCGGGCAGCAGCTCGCGGAAGGCGGCGAGGGCCGCGGTGCCGTCGGCGGCGGCGCGGACCTCCCAGCCCTCGTAGCGCAGGGCGCCGGTGAGGACCTCGGCGAGGTCGGGGTCGTCGTCGACGACGAGGACGCGCAGCGCGGTGCCGTCGGGGCGGGTGAGGGCCGGGCGGCCGGAACGGGTGGTGTTCATCGCGCTTACCAGCATCGCTCGTGCGCCGGGGCGGATCCCACCCCGTCCCCTCTGAGTTTTCTCTGAGTACCGCCCCCCTCCCCCGGGGCCTGGATGAGGAAAGCCTGAGAGTTCCGTCGGAAAGGCCCCGCAGGGCCTGTGTTCAGAGGTCCCTCAGAGCTTCGGCCCGCACAGTGGCCGGGCTGGACGAACGAAGGGACGGCACTCATGACGACCGTCGGAACCGGCCGGGCGGCCCCGCCCGTGCCCCTGCCTCGGACCGCACGGCGCTCCCCCGCCGGTGCGGTGCTGGCCGTGCTGTGGGCCGGGGCGGCGGCCGTGGTCGCGCTGTGGTGGTCGGACACCGGGTCCGTGGTCGGTACCGCGGGCTGGCTGACCGGCGCCGGGCGGATCGCCGGGCTGCTGTGCGGCTACGCCTGCGCGGTGCTGGTCGGCCTGATGGCGCGGGTTCCGCTGCTGGAGACCCGGGTGGGCTCGGACCGGGTGGCGCGCTGGCACGCGATGGCCGGCCGGTACACGATCAGCCTGCTCGTCGCGCACATCGTGCTGATCCTCGCCGGGTACGCGGCGCAGGACCGGGCGTCGCTGTGGCACGAGACGGTGACCGTCGTCCTGGACTACCCGGACATGCTCAAGGCGACCGCCGGCACGGTGATCCTGTTCGCCGTCGGCATCACCTCGATACGGGCCGCGCGCCGCCGCACCGGCTACGAGTTCTGGTACTACGTCCATCTGCTGACCTACGCGGCCGTGTTCCTGGCCTTCTTCCACCAGCTGTCGCTGGGCGGCGACTTCACCGGCGACCCGCTCGCCACCGGCGCCTGGTACGCGCTGTACGGCGGCGTCGCGGCGCTGGTGCTGTGGTTCCGGATCCTCGCGCCGGTCCGGCTCAACCGGCGGCACCGGCTGCGGGTGGAGTCGGTGCAGCCGGAGGCGCCGGGGGTGTACTCGGTCGTCGTGCGCGGCCGGCACCTGGCGGAGCTGGGCGCGCGGCCGGGCCAGTTCTTCCGCTGGAGGTTCCTCGGCGAGGGCATGGGCTGGACGTCGACGCCGTACTCGCTGTCCGCGCCGCCCCGCCAGGACCGCTTGCGGATCACCGTGAAGGCGCTCGGCGACCACAGTGCGGCGGTGGCGCTGCTGCGGCCGGGCACCCGGGTGTGGGCGGAGGGGCCGTACGGCTCGCTCACCGCGGACCGGGCCACCGGCCGCCGCTCGCTGCTGATCGCGGCCGGTGTCGGTGTCACCCCGCTGCGGGCGCTGTTCGAGACGCTGCCGGGCGAGGTCACGCTGCTGTACCGGGCGCGGTCCGCGGAGGATCTGGCGCTGGGCGCGGAGCTGGAGGCGATCGCCCGGTGGCGCGGGGCGCGGGTGCTGTACGCGCTCAACGGGCCCGGCGGGCGGCGGCCCGCCTTCACCGCGGAGTCGCTGCGTGCGAGCTTCCCGGGCCTCGCCGGTCATGACGTGTACCTCTGCGGGCCGCACGGCTTCGCGCGGGACGTGTACGAGGCGCTGCGGGCGGCCGGGGTGCCGGACCGCCGTATCCACCACGAGTCGTTCGAGTTCTGAGAGCCGGGAGGCAGACACGTGCACGCGTTGAGGAAGAACCGCCCGCTGCGCCGGATCGTGCTGGCGAGTGCCGCCACGGTGTCCGGGATGGTGCTGCTGCTGTCGCTGAAGCCGCACACGGCTCCGGTGCCGGCGCTGGCGGAGGGCAAGTCGCCGTCGGTGTCGAGCAGTTCGTCCCCCTCCAGCGGGTCGAAGGACGGCTCCGGCTCCACGACCGTTTCCGGGACCGTCACCGGCGACACCGTGCAGACCCGCTGGGGTCCGGTCCAGGTACGGGTGACGATCAGGAGCGGCCGGCTCACCGAGGTGACGGCCGTGCAGTACCCGTCGGACAACCCGCGCGACCAGGAGATCAACAGCTACGCCGTTCCGCAGCTGCGGCGGGAGGCGCTGGCCGCGCAGAGCGCGGACATCGACATGGTGTCCGGCGCCACCTACACCAGCACCGGCTACAAGCAGTCCCTCCAGTCCGCGCTGGACTCGGCCGGTCTGTGAGGCGGGGCCGCTGAACACCGGGCGTATCCGGCACGTATCTGTGGGCCGAGGGTCAAGTCCCCTACGGAGGAACCACGGAGGAGCCGTGTCCACCACGCTCGCAAGCGGCCGCGCCGCCCGCCGACAGACGATGCGGCGCATCCGCCCGCGCCGCTCGCCGGCCGTCCCCCTGCTGCTCGCCGTGTGGGCGGGCGCGGCGGCCGTGCTGTGGCTCTGGTGGCAGGACACGCCGTCCGTCGCCGACGACACCGGCCGGATCCTCAACGCGGGCCGGATCACCGGACTGCTGGCCGGCTATCTGCTGGCGCTGGTCGTGCTCCAGATGGCCCGCGTCCCGGCGCTGGAGCGGCGGGTGGGCTCCGACCGGGTGGCCCGTTGGCACGCGATGAGCGGCCGCTACACGCTCTGTCTGATCGCCGCGCATGTCTTCCTCACCATGTGGGGGTACGCGCTCCAGGCGGGCAGGTCGCTCGGCGACATCGTGCAGCAGACGGTCGACTCGGTGGAGCAGCTGCCCGACATGGGCAAGGCGGCCATCGGCACCGGACTGTTCCTGCTGATCGGGCTCAGCTCGATCGGCGGAATCCGCCGCAGGCTGCCGTACGACACCTGGTACCACGTGCATCTGCTGACCTACGCGGCGGTGTTCCTGACGTTCTGGCACCAGATCACCACCGGCAACGACTTCGCGGTCACGCCTGCGGCGAAGACCTTCTGGTACGGCCTGTACGGCGCCGTCACCGCGCTGGTGCTCTGGTACCGGATCCTCACCCCGATCCGGCTCAACTTCCGGCACCGGATGCGGGTCGAGGCGGTCGTCGAGGAGGCGCCGGGCATCGTGTCGGTGCTGATCGGCGGGCGGCGGCTGCACCGGATGGGCGCGGAGGCGGGCCAGTTCTTCCGCTGGCGGTTCCTCGCGCCGGGCATGCGGTTCAGCTCGCACCCGTACTCCCTGTCGGCGGCGCCCCGCCCGGGCATGCTGCGGATCACGGTGAAGGCGATCGGCGACCACAGTGAACGGCTGCGCGAGCTGACGCCGGGCACCCGGGTGTGGGCGGAGGGCCCGTACGGCGCGCTGACCGCGCAGCGCCGCAGCCGGGGCAAGGTGCTGCTGATCGCCGGCGGAGTCGGCATCACGCCGATGCGCGCCCTGTTCGAGACGCTGCCCGGCGCGGCCGGGGACATCACCCTGCTCTACCGGGCCAACACCACCCAGGATCTGGCGCTGTGGGACGAGCTGGCGGCGATCGCCGAGGAGCGGGGCGCCCGGCTGATGTACGCGGTGAACAGCCCGGACGGTGAGCGTCCGGACATCTCCGCGGAGAACCTCCAGCGGAAGATCCCAGACGTCGACCGGCACGACGTGTTCATGTGCGGCCCGCCCGGGTTCGCACAGTCGGTGTACGAGGCACTGCGCGGCGCGGGGGTTCCCGCCCGCCGCATCCATCACGAGTCGTTCGAGATGTGAGCGGAGCTGGGAGAACGATGAGGAAGAACCACCCCCTCCGGCGGGTCGTGCTGGCCACCGCCGCGACCGTGTCCGGTGTCGTGCTGCTGCTGGCGTTCAAGCCGGCGTCCGACCCGTCCGCGGCGTCGGCGGCGGGCGCCGCCCCGCAGCAGACGGCGGCGGGACGGCAGTCACCGCAGAGCGGTACGGGCACGGTCAGCGGGCGGGTGGTGCAGACCCAGTACGGCCCGGTCCAGGTGCGGATCACCGTCAACGGCGGCAAGATCACCAAGGCCGAGGCCGTCCAGGCACCCAAGGGCGGCCTCAGCGACCAGAAGACCGCACTGGCCGTACCCAAGCTCGGCCAGGAGGCCGTGGCAGCACAGAGCGCGCGTATCGACTCGGTGTCCGGAGCCACCTACACCAGCACCGGCTACAAACAGTCCCTCCAGTCGGCACTCGACCAGCTACCACCCGCAGGCGCCTCCACCTCCCGCACGATCACCGGGCGCGTCGAGCAGACCCAGTACGGCCCGGTCCAGGTGCGCATCACCGTCAACGGCGGCAAGATCACCAAGGCGGAAGCCGTCCAGGCACCCAAGGGCGGCCTCAGCGACCAGAAGACCGCACTGGCCGTACCCAAGCTCGGCCAGGAGGCCGTGGCAGCACAGAGCGCGCGTATCGACTCGGTGTCCGGAGCCACCTACACCAGCACCGGCTACAAACAGTCCCTCCAGTCGGCACTCGACCAGCTACCACCCGCAGGCGCCTCCACCTCCCGCACGATCACCGGGCGCGTCGAGCAGACCCAGTACGGCCCGGTCCAGGTGCGCATCACCGTCAACGGCGGCAAGATCACCAAGGCGGAAGCCGTCCAGGCACCCAAGGGCGGCCTCAGCGACCAGAAGACCGCACTGGCCGTGCCCAAGCTGAACCAGGAGGCCGTGATGGCCGGGAACGCCCGCATCGACGCCGTCTCCGGTGCGACCTACACCAGCACCGGCTACCGGCAGTCGCTGCAATCAGCGCTGGACCAGGCGGGTGGCTGATCCGGTGGGCGGGTCGGCACAGGCTCCCGCCGCGGTGCGTCATGCGGAGGAGGTCATGGGGACGGTCTTCTCCTTCGACGTCCGCGGCGGGGAACCCGGTGCGGTGCGGGCGGCGCTCGGCACGGCCGTGGCCGGGCTGCACCGGGCGGACGGCATCTTCAGCACCTACCGCGCGGACAGCGAGGTGTCGCGGCTGGCCCGGGGCGAGCTGGAGACCGCGGAGTGCGCGCCCGAGGTGGCCGAGGTGCTGCGGCTGGCGGACGAGGCGGAGCGGGTGAGCGACGGCTGGTTCAGCACCCGCTACCGGGGCGCGCTGGATCCCACCGGCATCGTCAAGGGCTGGGCGGCGGAACGGGCGGCGCGGCTGCTGGCGGAGGTGCCCGGAGTGCGCGGGGTCAGCGTCAACGGGGGCGGGGACGTGCAGATGTTCGGTACGCCGGAGCCCGGGCGGCCGTGGCGGGTGGGGATCGCGGACCCGCTCCGGCCGGGCGGGCTGGCGGCGGTGATCTCCAGTGCGGGGCTGGACGAGCTGTCCGTCGCGACGTCCGGCACGGCCGAGCGGGGCGCGCACATCGTCGATCCGCGCACCGGCCGGCCGGCGGTGACGGACCTGGTGGCCGTGACCGTGGTGGGCCCCCGGCTGACCTGGGTGGACTGCTGGGCCACGGCGGCCTTCGCGATGGGCTCCCGGGCGGGTCTGGCCTGGCTGGAGTCGCTGCCGGAGGTGGAGGGACTGCTGATCACGGCGGGCGACGAGGTGCGCTGCACCGGGGGGCTGGCCGCGCGGCTCGGCTGACCTTCCGGAAGGCACGCCGCGGAACGCCGGGGACGCCATCCGATTCCGGTTCTGAAACGTATCCCCCATACCGGATGTTTCGGGAGGAAACCATGGCGATCTTCAGCAGGCTCATGCCCGCCGACCGCGGTCACGACAAGGACAGGAGGGACACGACCTCGCACCACGACGACACCACGATGTTCCGCAGGCGGCATCGTGACCGTCGTACCGACGACCACTCCGGCCACCGGTGGTGACCACCGATGAGGGCCGAGCGGACCGGGGACCGACCGCCCCGGTCCGCTCCTGCCGTCGTCCCCGCCGCGCCCCAGGTGTCGCCGCGTGAGGTGTTCCGGCGGTTCTGGCCCTACACGCGCGGCGGCCGGCGCTGGCTGCTGCCCGTGCTGCTGCTCGGTCTGACCGCCCCCGCCGTCGACGCCGCCGAGCTGTGGCTCTTCAAGACGGTCGTGGACCAGGTGCTGGTCCCCCACGACCTGAGCCCCTTCCGCTGGATCGCACCGGCCTACGTGGGACTGGTGCTGTGCTCCGGTGTGCTGGGGTTCGCCGACGACATGACGTCCACCTGGGTCGGCGAGCGCTTCCTGCTCGCCCTGCGCGCGGACGTCTTCCGCCATGTCCAGGGCCTGTCCCTGGGCTTCTTCGAACGGCGCCGGCTCGGGGACGTGCTGTCCCGGATCACCGGCGATGTCGACGCCGTCGAGACGTTCCTGCTCTCGGGGGTCGCGGACGCCCTGTACTACGTGATCCGGCTGGGTGTCTTCCTGGGCCTGCTGTTCTACCTGCGCTGGGACCTGACGCTGCTGGCCCTGGTCATCGTGCCGCTGTTCTGGGGGGCCGCGCGGCACTTCTCCCGGCTGGTCAAGGACGCCTCCCGGGAGCGCCGGCGGCGCACCGGTTCGATCAGCGCGATCGTGGAGGAGTCGCTCGGCAATGTCGCGCTGGTGCAGGCGTACAACCGGCAGGGCTGGGAGGAGCGCCGCTTCGCGCGGGAGAGCGCGGGCCGGTTCCGGGCGGCGCTGGCCGCGGCGCGGGTCCGTGCCCTGTACCGGCCCGTGGTGGAGCTGATCGAGGTGTGCGGGGGCCTCGCGGTGATGGGCCTCGGCACCTGGAAGCTGTCCCAGGGCCAGCTGACGCTGGGCGGTCTGCTGGTCTTCCTGGCGCTGATCGGCAAGCTCTACGGCCCGGTGCGGGACCTGTCCCGGCTCGGCACCGCCTTCTACGGCGCCTCCGCCTCGGCGGAGCGGATCATCGAGCTGCTGGACCAGCGGCCACAGGTCGTGGAGGCGGACCGGCCCCGAAGGCTGGGCCGGGTGCGGGGGCACGTGGAGTTCGACGGCGTGTGGTTCCGCTACCCCGGCAGCGGGTCCTGGGCGCTGTCGGACGTGTCGTTCCGGGTGGCGCCCGGGGAGACGCTCGCGCTGGTCGGGGCGAGCGGGGCCGGCAAGTCGACGGTCGCCCGGCTCCAGCTGCGGTTCTACGACCCGGAGCGCGGAGCGGTCCGGCTGGACGGCACCGATCTGCGGGAGCTGCGGCTCGCCGAGGTGCGGGAGGGCATCGCGGTGGTGCTCCAGGAGACGCTCGTCTTCCATGGCACCGTGCGGGAGAACATCGCCTACGGGCGGCCGGGGGCGAGTGAGGCGGACATCGTCGCGGCGGCGCGGGCCGCGGACGCGGCCGAGTTCATCGAGCGGCTCCCGGAGGGCTACGACACCCTGGTCGGCCAGCGCGGCCGCACCCTGTCCGGCGGCCAGTGCCAGCGGCTGGCGATCGCGCGGGCGATGATCCGGGACGCCCCGGTGCTGCTGCTGGACGAGCCGACCACCGGGCTGGACGTGCGGTCGGGCCGGCGGATCATGGAGCCGTTGCGCCGGCTCATGGCCGGGCGGACCACCGTGGTGATCTCCCACAACCTGCTGACGGTGCGGGACGCCACGCGGATCGTGGTGCTCGACCACGGCCGGGTGGTGGAGGACGGCCCCCCTGCGGAGCTGCTCGGCAGGGCGGGACCCTACGCCCGGCTGCACCGGCTGAACGCGGGCGCGGTGCTGTCATGAGCGGCCCCGCGCCCTGGGCGGCGGGCACCGAACCGGTGCCGGGCTACACGGTCCTCGGCCATCTGGTGCGCACCGGCTGGCTCGACGTCTACGACGCCTGGAGCGCGGAACGGGCCTGCCGGTGTGTGCTCAAGGCGGTGCGCCCGGACCGCCGGGGCGAGCGGCGGCTCGGTGAGCGGCTGCTGCGGGAGGGCCGGTGGCTGCGGGAGTTCACCCATCCGCATCTGGTGCGCGGTTACGACACCTTCGCCGCGCCGGAGCCGCTGGTCGTCCTGGAGACGCTCACCGGGGAGACGCTCGCGCGTCTGGTGCGCCGGCTGCAACGCCGGCCGGCCGCCGGTGATGTGGCGCTGCTCGGGGTGCAGCTGTGCTCGGCGGTCCACTATCTGCACGGCCGGGGTCTGCTGCATCTGGATCTCAAGCCGTCCAACGTGGTGGTGGAGCGCGGCCATGCGAAGGTGCTGGACCTGAGTGTGGCGCGGCCGCCCGGGCCCGCCCCCGCCGGCCTCGGCACCGCCTGCTACCTGGCTCCGGAGCAGGCCCGCGCCGGGCCGCTGACGGCCGCCGCCGATGTGTGGGGCGTCGGTATCACGCTGTTCGAGGTCGCCTGTGGGGGGCCGCCGTTCGACTGCGCGGGGACCGGCACCGGCACCGGGCCGGACCGGTGTCCGCAGACGGTGCGGAGCGCCCCGCCGGTCGGGTCCCGGCGGCGGCTGCCCCGGCCGCTCGCCGAGGTGGTCGACGCCTGTCTGCGCCCCGACCCCGCCGCCCGCCCCACGGTCGCCGAACTCACCACCGCTCTGGAGGCGTCCGTGCCGACGCCCGGTCCCCTGTGAACCGGCACCTCAGTGCTCCGGTGCCACCACGCGGCCGGTGCCGAGGCGGGCGGTGGCGAGGACCGTGCCGTCCGGGGTGAGCAGGCGGGCGCCGGAGACGGCGGCGGGGTCGACGGCCGCCGTCGCGCCCCAGTCGCCGTGCCCGTCGTGCAGGGCGAAGGCGCCGAGGCGGACGGCCGTGCCGTCGGGGCGCACCAGGACACAGGTGACCGGGCCGGAGTAGCGGGCGTGCGGGCCTGTCAGGGCGACGGACACGAAGATCCAGCCGGGGCTGCCGGGGCGGGCGTAGACCTCGCCGGCCGGCCGGCCGCCGCGGCCGCTCGCGGTCATGTCCCCGACCAGCATGGGCTCGGACTCGACGGCGGCGGAGGGCGCGGCGGTGAGGTCCTGGACGGCGGTGCCGACCGCCCAGCCGGTGAACCCGACGGCGGCCGTCAGCGCGGCCCCGGCCGCCGCGACCCGCAGCCGGAGGCGGCGGGTGCGGCCGGAGAAGCGCCGGCCGGGCGCCCGGCCGGCGCTCGCCGCCAGCCTGCGGGCCACCCGGGTCTCGAAGCCGAGCGGCGGCTCGGCGTCCGGCAGCAGGCCGATCAGCCGGTCGCCGACCAGGGTCAGCTGCCGTACGTACTCCCGGCAGTCCGCGCACCCGTCCAGATGGGCGACCGCCTCCGCCCGCTCGCGGCCCGGCAGTACGCCCAGCGCCAGCTCGGCGCCGATCTCCCGCAGTCTGCCGCAGTTCGGTTCACTGGTCATGGTCGCCTCGCTCGGACGGCGCGACGGTACCGCGCAGTTTGGCCATGGCCGCCCTGATCCGGGTCTTGGCGGTGCCCAGCGGGATGTGCTCCGCGTCGGCGATCTGCCGGGCCGTCATGCCGTAGACGCCGGCCATGGTCAGGGCCCGGGCCTGTTCCCGGGGCAGCCGGGACACGGCGGCGCGCAGCTGGGTGGAGGCCTCGTCGGCCAGGGCCCACTGCTCGGGCGTCTCGGTGACGACACCGAGGAGGGCGTCGATGTCCTCGGGGGCCATGGGCTCCGTCCGCCGGGCCCGGACGGCGTCGACGGCGAGGTTGTGCGCGATGGTCGTCAGCCAGGTGGTGACCGAGCCACGGCGCGAGTCGTAGATCTGCGCGTGCCGCCAGGCGCGCTCGAAGGTCAGCTGGGCGACGTCCTCGGCGAGCTGCTGGTCCCCGGTGACGGCCATGGCGACGCCGAAGACCCGGTGCTGGAAGCGGCGGACGAAGACGACGGCGAGTTCGGGATCGCCGGTGGCCAGCCCGGACAGCAGCGCCTCGTCCGGGAGACGGCCCACGGGGAACCGGAAACCCGACACATCTGTGTATACGGCCGGCGGCCGCCCGGGGATTGCCCGCCGGCGACGGAGGACCACCTCTTCATCGTCCGCCGCCGGGCGGTACCCCGCAGGGTGTGCCGGTGCCGGTCAGTGCCCGTTCTGCGCGAGGCGCAGCAGGTGGTCCGCCAGCGCCTGGCCGCCGGTCGGGTTCCGGCTGATCAGCAGCAGGGTGTCGTCACCGGCGATGGTGCCGAGGATGTCGTGCAGCTCTGCCTGGTCGATGGCCGAGGCCAGGAACTGGGCCGCGCCCGGCGGGGTGCGCAGGACCACGAGGTTGGCGGAGGCCTCCGCGGAGATCAGCAGCTCCTGCGACAGGCGCCGCATCCGCTCCTCCTTCGCCGACTCGCCCAGCGGAGCGCGCGGGGTGCGGAAGCCGCCCTCGCTCGGCACCGCGTAGATCAGGTCGCCGTCGTTGTTGCGGATCTTGACCGCGTTCAGCTCGTCGAGGTCCCGGGAGAGCGTCGCCTGGGTGACGCTCAGCCCGTCGTCGGCGAGCAGCTTGGCCAGCTGGCTCTGCGAGCGCACCGGCTGCCGGTTGAGGATGTCCACGATCCGGCGGTGCCGTGCGGTGCGGGTCTGCGGTACGGCCGGTCCGGCCCCCGCCGCCTGCTCCTGGTCCTGCGCCTGGCTCATCGTCGTCTCATTCTCCGGATCGTCCGTCCCCGTCCACCGGGTTCGCTGCGTCGAGGATGCCGGGCAGTGCCTGGAGCAGCGCGCCCGTCTCGTCGTCGCGGAGGTTCAGCGGCGGCATGAGCCGCACGACGTCGGGGGCGGGCGCGTTCACCAGGAACCCGGCCTCCTGGGCCGTCTGCTGCACCTGCGCTGCGTACGGCCCGGTGAGCACGATACCCAGGAGCAGGCCGGCACCACGGACGTGATCGATCAGCGGGTGGCCCAGGGCCTCGATTCCCTGGCGGAGCTTCTCGCCCTGCCGCTTGACGTTCTCCAGCAGTCCCTCGGCCGCGATCGTGTCGAGCACCGCCAGGCCGGCCGCGCAGGCGACCGGGTTGCCGCCGAAGGTCGTCCCGTGCTGGCCGGGCTGGAGCAGTTCGGCGGCGCGGCCGAAGGCGACGGTCGCACCGAGCGGGAGTCCGCCGCCGAGCTGCTTGGCGAGGGTGACGACATCGGGCAGGACGCCCTCGTGGGCCTGGTACTCGAACCAGGTGCCGGTGCGGCCGATGCCGGTCTGCACCTCGTCCAGGACCAGCAGGGCACCGGTGGCGGCGGTGATCGCGCGGGCGGCCTTGAGGTAGCCGGCGGGCGGGACGACGACGCCGTTCTCGCCCTGGACGGGTTCGATGATGACGAGGGCGGTGTCCTCGGTGACGGCGGCGGCCAGGGCCTGGGCGTCACCGTAGGGGACGTGGGTGACCTCGCCGGGCAGCGGCAGGAAGGGCTCCTGCTTGCCGGGCTGGCCGGTGAGCGCGAGGGCGCCCATGGTCCGGCCGTGGAAGCCGCCGTTGGTGGCGACCATATGGGTGCGCCCGGTCAGCCGGCCGATCTTGAAGGCGGCCTCGTTGGCCTCGGCGCCGGAGTTGCAGAAGAAGACCCGGCCCTCCCGGCCGAACAGCGTCAGCAGCCGCTCGGCGAGGGCGATGGTGGGCTCGGCCATGAAGAGGTTGGAGACATGGCCGAGGGAGCCGATCTGCCTGCCGACGGCCTCGACGATCGCCGGGTGGGCGTGGCCGAGGGCGTTGGTGGCGATACCGCCGACGAAGTCGAGGTAGACGCGGCCGTCGGCGTCCCACAGCTTCGTGCCCTCACCGCGCACCAGGGGCAGCCGCGGGGTGCCGTAGTTGTTCATGAGCGAGCCCTGCCACCGCTGGGTCAGCTCCTGGTTGCCCGTCACTGCGCGTCCCCCTTGTGCTCGTCGGGCACGACCATGGTGCCGATGCCCTCGTCGGTGAAGATCTCCAGCAGGATCGAGTGCTGGACCCGGCCGTCGATCACCCGGGCGGTGGTCACGCCGTTGCGCACGGCGTGCAGGCAGCCCTCCATCTTCGGCACCATGCCGGCACTGAGCTCCGGCAGCAGCTTCTCCAGCTGGGAGGCGGTGAGACGGCTGATCACCTCGTCGGAGTTCGGCCAGTCCTCGTAGAGGCCCTCCACGTCGGTGAGGACCATGAGGGTCTCGGCGCCCAGTGCCGCAGCGAGTGCCGCAGCCGCCGTATCAGCATTGACGTTGTAGACATGGTGGTCGTCCTCGGAGCGGGCGATCGAGGAGACGACCGGGATCCGGCCGTCGGCCAGCAGCGCCTCGATCGCGCCGGTGTCGATGCCGGTGATCTCGCCGACCCGGCCGATGTCGACCAGTTCGCCGTCGATCTCCGGCTGGTGCTTGACGGCGGTGATGGTGTGCGCGTCCTCGCCGGTCAGACCGACGGCGAGCGGGCCGTGCTGGTTGAGCAGGCCGACCAGTTCGCGCTGGACCTGTCCGGCCAGCACCATCCGTACGACGTCCATGGCGTCCTCGGTGGTGACGCGCAGGCCCGCCTTGAACTCGCTGACGATGCCGTGCTTGTCGAGGGCGGCGCTGATCTGCGGGCCGCCGCCGTGGACGACGACCGGCTTGAGGCCGGCGTGCCGCAGGAAGACGACGTCCTGGGCGAAGGCGGCCTTCAGTTCCTCGTTCACCATGGCGTTGCCGCCGAACTTGATGACGACGATCTTGCCGTGGTGCCGGGTCAGCCAGGGCAGCGCCTCGATGAGGATCTGCGCTTTCGGCAGGGCCGTGTGCTTACGAGTGCTCATGACGAGTAGGCGCTGTTCTCGTGGACGTAGTCGGCGGTCAGGTCGTTGGTCCAGATGGTCGCGGTCTCGGTGCCCGCGGCCAGGTCGGCGACGATGTGCACCTCGCGGTAGCGCATGTCGACCAGCTCGCGGTCCTCGCCGACGGAGCCGTTCTTGCACACCCAGACGCCGTTGATGGCCACGTTGAGCTGGTCCGGCTCGAAGGCGGCGGAGGTGGTGCCGATGGCGGACAGCACGCGGCCCCAGTTGGGGTCCTCGCCGTGGATCGCGCACTTGAGGAGGTTGTTGCGGGCGATCGAGCGGCCCACCTCGACGGCGTCCTCCTCGCTGGCCGCGCCCACCACCTCGACCTTGATGTCCTTGCTGGCGCCCTCGGCGTCGCCGATGAGCTGGCGGCCGAGGTCGGCGCAGACCTCGCGTACGGCCTCGGCGAACTCCCTGTACTCCGGGGTGACGCCGGAGGCTCCGGAGGAGAGCAGCAGGACGGTGTCGTTGGTGGACATGCAGCCGTCGGAGTCGACCCGGTCGAAGGTGACCCTGGTCGCGGCGCGCAGGGCCCGGTCCAGGGTCTCGCTGTCGAGGTCGGCGTCGGTGGTGAGGACGACCAGCATGGTGGCGAGGCCGGGGGCGAGCATGCCGGCGCCCTTGGCCATGCCGCCGACGGTCCAGCCGTCCTTGGTGACGACGGACGTCTTGTGCACGGTGTCGGTGGTCTTGATGGCGATGGCGGCCTTCTCGCCGCCGTGCTCGGACAGCTGGGCGGCGGCCGTCTCGACGCCGGTGAGGACCTTGTCCATGGGGAGCAGGACGCCGATGAGACCGGTGGAGCAGACGGCCACCTCGATGGCGCCCCGGCCCAGCACCTCGGCGACCTTCTCGGCGGTGGCGTGGGTGTCCTGGAAGCCCTGGGGGCCCGTACAGGCGTTGGCGCCGCCCGAGTTGAGGACGACGGCGGAGACCTGGCCGCTCTTGAGGACCTGCTCCGACCACAGCACCGGCGCGGCCTTCACACGGTTGGAGGTGAAGACGCCCGCGGCGGCACGGCGCGGCCCGTTGTTGACCACGAGGGCCAGGTCGGGGTTGCCGTTCTCCTTGATCCCGGCGGCGATACCCGCCGCCGCGAATCCCTTGGCTGCCGTGACGCTCACTGCATCTCCTCGTTCGCTTCTCCGCCCGCGCAGCGCGCCGGTGCGGCTTTCGTCGTTGTCTGCGGCCCGGTGGCTGCACGTGCGTCGCTCACGGAGCGACTCCGATCGTGGAAAGCCCGGTGCTCTCGTCAAGCCCCAGGGCGATGTTCATGCTCTGTACGGCACCGCCCGCGGTGCCCTTGGTCAGGTTGTCGATGGCGCTGATCACGATGATGCGGTCGGTGGACCCGTCGTACGCGACCTGCACCTGGACGGCGTTGGAGCCGTACACGGACGCGGTCGCCGGCCACTGGCCCTCGGGGAGCAGGTGCACGAAGGGCTCGTCGGCGTAGGCCTTCTGGTAGACGGCGCGCAGCGACTCCCCCGTCACCCCGGGGACGGCCTTGGCGTTGCAGGTGGCCAGGATTCCGCGGGGCATCGGCGCCAGGGTCGGCGTGAAGGAGACGGCGACCCGCTGCCCGGCCGCCCCGCTGAGGTTCTGGATCATCTCGGGGGTGTGCCGGTGGCCGCCGCCGACGCCGTACGGCGACATGGAGCCCATGACCTCGCTGCCGAGCAGGTGCGGCTTGGGTGCCTTGCCCGCGCCGGAGGTGCCGGACGCGGCGACGATCACCGCCTCCGGCTCGGCGAGTCCGGCCGCGTAGGCGGGGTACAGGGCGAGGGTGACGGCGGTGGGGTAGCAACCGGGTACCGCGATGCGCCTGGACCCCTCCAGCGCGGCGCGGGCACCCGGAAGTTCGGGGAGGCCGTAGGGCCAGGTGCCGGCGTGCGGGGAGCCGTAGAACTTCTCCCAGTCGGCCGGGTCCTTCAGCCGGAAGTCGGCGCCCATGTCGATCACGAGGACGTCCGGGCCGAGCTGCTCGGCCACGGCGGCGGACTGCCCGTGCGGCAGCGCGAGGAAGACCACGTCGTGCCCGGCGAGCGCCTCGGCCGTGGTCTCGGTCAGCACCCGGTCGGCCAGCGGCAGCAGGTGCGGCTGGAGCGCGCCGAGCCGCTGGCCGGCGTTGGTGTTGCCGGTCAGGGCACCGATCTCGACCTCGGGGTGCGCGAGGAGCAGGCGCAGGACCTCTCCACCCGCGTATCCGCTCGCTCCGGCCACCGCCGCACGTACCGCCATGTCCACCCTCCTCTGGATGGCATGACTATACGTATCGCTGCACGTTTATGCAATCGACTTGGGGAGCATCACCCAGCGGGACACCAGGAAGGTGATCGGGATCGCGGCCGCCGAGGCGACGAGGGGGGCGAAGCGGCTGCCGGCGTGCAGGACGTCCACGATCACGTAGACCCCCGCGGTGGTGATCAGGAAGTTCGCCAGGTTCGTCAGCGGGAACAGCAGGAACTTCCGCCAGGTGGGCCGGACCCGGTAGGTGAAGCGCGCGTTCAGGAAAAAGGAGCCGACCATGCTGATCGCGAAGGCCAGCACATGCGCGGCCAGATACGGCAGCCAGGTGAGGAACAGCAGGTACAGCAGGTAATAGGCGGCCGTATTGACGACGCCTACCGCGGCGAAGGTGAATATCTGCCTGGGGATCAAGGGATGAGGTCTTTCGTCCGTTCCACGTTGGTCGCCTTCACCAGGAAGTGCGGGCGGCCCTTCACCTCGTAGTAGATGCGTCCCGTGTACTCCCCGATCACTCCCAGCATGACCATCTGCACGCCCGCGAGGGCCGTCACGGCGGTGATCATGGTCACATAGCCGGGTGTCTGGACGCCGTGGACGAGGGCGGCGCCCACGATCCAGGCCGTGTAGAGCCCGGCGCACAGCAGCAGGGCCATGCCGAGCCAGAGGGCGGCGCGCAGCGGGCGGTTGTTGAAGGACAGCAGGCCGTCGATGCCGTAGTTGAGCAGGCCGCGCAGGTTCCAGGAGCTGCGGCCGCCCTCGCGCGCGGCGTTCGGGTAGTCGAAGGTGACGCTCGGGAAGCCCACCCAGGCGAACAGGCCCTTGGAGAAGCGGTTGTACTCGGTCAGCGCGAGCACGGCGTCCACCACCCGGCGCGACAGCAGCCGGAAGTCGCCGACGCCGTCCACCAGCTCGACGTCGACCAGGCGGTTGACGAGCCGGTAGTACAGCCGCGCGGTGAGGGTCCGGGTGACGCCGTCGCCGGTGCGGTCGCGGCGGGCGATGACCTGGTCGTGGCCCTGTTCGCGCAGCGCCACCATCCGCTTGATCAGCTCCGGCGGGTGCTGGAGGTCGGCGTCCATGACGATCACCGAGTCGCCGGCAGCGTGCCGCAGACCGGCCAGCAGGGCGGCCTCCTTGCCGAAGTTGCGGCTGAAGGAGACGTACCGGACGCGGGCGTCGAGGCCGGCGAGGCGTTCCAGGACGGCGAGGGTGCCGTCCCGGCTGCCGTCGTCGACGTAGACGAACTCCATGTCGTGGCCGAGCGGAAGCAGCTCCTCCGCGACCTTCTGGACCTCCTCGTGGAAGCGGGCGAGGACGGCTTCCTCGTTGTAGCAGGGCGCGACGATCGAGATCAGCATGGCGGGTTCCCCCCAGGGACGCGGTCAGCGGGCGGTGGTCAGGCGCTCGCGCGGCGGTGTGGTCGCGGGCGGCGCAGGGGCGCGTCGGCGGCGGAGCGCGGCGGGCGCCGCGAGCAGCCCGAGGGCGAGCAGCGAACCGGCCCCGACGGTCAGCCCGAGCCGCTCGCCGGGCGGATGGAAAGTGCAGGTCAGCGTGGTGGTGCCGGGCTCCAGCGGCACGGCGATCAGACCGTGGTACCGCCCGGCGGGGCGCTCGGGCCCGGCGCCGGTGGCGCAGCGCCAGCCGGCGATCCGGGGGGCCGCGACGACCGCGATCCCGGCGCTGCCGGCGGGCAGCCGGGCCCGCAGGGTGCCGTCCGAGACGGTGACGCGGGTGGCCCCGCCCGCCGTCAGCCGGGCGGCGGCGGCGCGCAGCCGCCCGGTGTCCAGGCAGCCGACCGCGCCGGACGGGATACTGCCGGGCCGGTCCGGGCTCAGCTCGATCCGCACCCGCCCGGAGGCCGGCGCGGTGCCCAGCGGTGCCATGGCCGCGCGGTTGCGCGGATACGCGGCGTGGAAGCGGGCCGGCCCGGCGCCGCCGCGCGCGAGCCGGGCGGTCCCGGAGTAGTACGGCGCCCACAGGTGCACCTCGGTCCCGGCCGGGCAGCGGGCGGTGACCACCGGGCGGGCCGCCGCGGTACCCGAGCCGACCCGGCCGGACCTCACCTGCCGTCCGGTGTCGTCCGCCACGGTGAGCCGGGGCACGGTGTACACGCGGCTGCCGAGCAGGAGTTCCTGGTTGCGGTACGGCGAGCGGCCGAACGGCCGCCGCTCCGGCGCGGCCCGCACCGTGACCAGGGGCGGGACGTCCCGGCGGGTGACGCGCACCGGACCGGCCTGGCCCGGCGGCGGGCTGTGCACCCGGGCGCCGACGGAGAAGAGGACGTCCGTGACCGCGTTGTCCAGGCTCTGCACGCTGCGCCCGCGCGAGGTCCAGCCGCCGCCCAGCGCGGTGAGGGTGCGGCTGAGGACGTCGGAGGTGAGGCTGCTGTAGTAGGCGGCGCCCTGGCCGCCGACCAGCAGCGGGTCGTTGCCGGTGGTCTGTTCGCGGCCGGGGTCGGTGCGGTGGCGGGGCCAGTCGTCGGCCGCGGCGACCGCGGCCGCCTGCCGGGCCTGCCGCTGCCCCCAGGGCGCGTAGTGGTCCAGGTGGCGCAGCCGCAGCCCGGTGGCGACGGCGGAGGTGGCGGCGGTCTCCCCGGCCTGCGCGCCGAGCAGGAGGACGGCGGCCAGGGCGGTCAGGGCCGTGCGGTGCCCGGCGCGGCGCAGCAGGGCGAGGCCGCCGAGGGTGCCGGCGGCGGCGAGCAGCAGCACCGGCCAGGTGTGCGGCCGTACCAGCGGGCTGCGGGCCGCGACGGCGGCGAGCAGGACGAGCAGCGCGGTCCCGGCCGCCAGGGCGCGCCGGTCCGGCGGGCCGTAGGCCAGGGCGTGCCAGGCGGCGAGGACCAGCAGCCCGCACAGGACGAAGGTCTGCCGGTAGGGGCTGCCCTGCGGGGTGGCGAAGGCGTGCCAGAGGAGGTGGGTGGGCGCCCACTGGAGGGAGAGGGTCACCGCGAGCACCAGCCCGGTCCAGCCCGCGCGGACCCGGGCGGGCACCGCCCGGTGGAAGGGCAGGGCGAGGGCGAGCAGCAGGGCGGTGGTGCCCACGTAGAGGGCCGGGGAGCCGAAACCGTAGGTCGTGGGCAGCAGCCGGGCGAGCAGGTCCTCGGTGGGCACCGGGCCGAACTGCCGCACCGCGCCCGGGTAGGCGTGCCGGGTGCCGAAGTAGACGACCGTGACGAGCGGGGCGGCCAGGCCGACGCCGAGGGCGAGGGTGAGCAGGGCGCGTCCGGCGGCGCGCAGTGCCTGCCCGCGGGGCGGCCGGGCGAGCAGCAGACGCAGCAGGACGACCAGACCGGCGCCCAGGGTGGCCATGTACGCGGTGTAGAAGTTGGCGGTCCAGGCGAGCGCGACGAGCGGCACCCCGGGCAGCCACCGGCGCCCCGCCAGAGCGCGCTCCCCGGCCAGGCACAGCAGCGGCAGGGCGATCAGGCCGTCGAGCCACATGGGGTTGTAGTCGGCGTCCGCGACGGTCCAGCCGCACAGCGCGTAGGAGGCGCCGAGCAGCGCGGCCGCCCACCAGCGGCCGGAGCGCAGGGTGAGCAGCAGGCAGGCCATGGCGGCCGCGGCGCAGGCGGTCTTCAGGACGGTGACGGTGTAGACGGCGAGGTCGATCTCGTCCCGCGGGAAGAGCGCCACGAGCGGGGCGAACGGGCTGCCGAGGTAGGTGCCGAGGTCGGGCAGGAAGGAGGAGCCGTAGCCGGACTGCCAGTTGACGAGGAGACCGCCGTCGGCGCGCCCGTGCAGCAGGTCCCAGAGGTGGGCGTGGAAGGGCACGTACTGGTTGCCCAGGTCGTTGACGCTGCGGGTGCGGGGGCCGAAGGGGTAGCTGCGGGCGAGGGCGTCGGCGGCGCAGAACACCGTGACGGCCACGGCCGCCGCGAGCAGCGCGGCGGCTCCTTTCGGACGCGATACCGCTTTCACGCCCTGTTCCCGTCCGGGTGTCGATGCATTTCCGGCGCCCCCTCGGCAGATATCTCCGGGTCTTTTCGCCGTCCTAGACGGGCACTGATTCCGGTTGGTTGTGCGCTCACCGAAAATTGGTGCGACAGCCAGGGAATTCGGGAAACACGGAGTGAATTAAATGACGCGCCGGAAAACACCGGCCGTACGGGCGGTGCGACCGCCGGAGCCGGCCGCCGGCCCGCGGCTTGACCTGGAGCGCACTCCAGGTTCTACCGTTCTTGTCATGACCAGCGGACAGCCCCTCCCGCAGGACCGGGACACCTCCCTGACCATCGCCCAGGTGGCCGAGCGCACTGGCCTGTCGCACGACACGCTGCGCTACTACGAGAAGTCCGGCCTGATCGAGCGGGTCGGCCGGACCACCGGCAACCAGCGGCGGTACCAGGCCGCGGACCTGCTCTGGCTGGAGTTCCTGCTGCGGCTGCGCGAGACCGGCATGTCGATCGCCGACATGCAGCGTTTCGCACGGCTGCGGGCGGCGGGGGACGCGACGGTCGCCGAGCGGCTGGAGCTGCTCCGGGCGCACCGCGCCGAGCTGGCCGTGCGGATCCGGGCGCTGCGGCGCAACGCGTCCGCGCTGGACGACAAGATCGAACACTACGAACGGCTGCTGGACGCCCCGCAGCCGGAGACGGACGGCGAGAGATGAGCAAGAGCACCACCCGTGACGAGCGCTTCGCCCACGGCCTGGAGGTCCTGAAGAGGGTCGACGGGGAGGCCGGGCAGCGAGTCGTGGACTCGCTCGCCGACATCAGCCCGGAGCTGGGCCACCAGGTCGTCTCCTGGGCCTTCGGGGAGATCTACGACCGGCCCGGGCTGGCCCCGCGCGACCGCCAGCTGGTCACCCTCGGCATGCTCACCGCGCTCGGCGGCTGCGAGGCCCAGCTGGACGTGCATGTGAACGCGGCCCTCAACGTGGGGCTCACGCCGGAGGAGATCGTGGAGGCGCTGCTGCACTCCGCCGTCTACTGCGGCATGCCGAAGGCGCTGAACGCGACCTTCGCGGCGAAGAAGGTCTTCGCCGAGCGCGGGCTGCTGCCGCTCGGACAGCACGCATAAGCTCGGCCCATGGACACCCCCCGGCCGCCGCTCGACCCCCAGGCCCCGTGGCCCGTCCCGGATGTGCTCGCGTACCTGGCCGGGTGCTGGCGGGTCGAGCGGAGTGTGCGGGATCTGGCGAGCGGGGACGAGGGGCGCTTCGAGGGGCGCACCGAGTTCGGCGCGGCGGACGGGGGCGGGCTGCTGCACACGGAGTCGGGCACCTTCACCTGGCAGGGCGTGACGAGGCCGGCCAGCCGGACGCTGCGGTTCCTGCCGGGGTCCGCGCCGGGCACGGCGGACGTCCGGTTCGCCGACGGCCGCCCCTTCCACGCGCTGGACCTGACCACCGGGCGGTATGTCGCCGAGCACCCGTGCGCGGCGGACCTCTACCGGGGGGAGTTCACCGTCGCGGACGCCGACCACTGGCGCACGGTGTGGCGGGTCGGCGGCCCGGCGAAGGACCTGCTGCTCGTCACCGACTACACACGCGTGCGCTGAGCGGGGACGGCGTCGAGGCAGAGGTTCCAGCGGCCGCCCCGGCCGGAGACGGTGCTCGTGCTCAGCGGCCGGACATCGATGTTCCAGTAGCTCGACGGCGGCGCCTTCAGCGCGTACACGAGGGCCGCCCGGATCACGGACGGCTCGGCGACCGCCACGATCCGGCCGCCGTCCGTGGTCGGCCGGGTCTCCAGCCAGCCGCCGACCCGGGAGATGAAGCCCAGCAGCGACTCGCCGCCGTGCGGGGTGGCGCGCGGGTCGGCCAGCCAGGCGTCCACCGCCTCCGGCTCGCGGGCCATCGCCTCGCCCAGGGTCAGCCCGCGCCAGCGGCCCATGTCGCAGTCGCGCAGCGCCGGCTGCACCAGTGGGGCGTACCCCAGGGCGTCGCCGGTGGCGCGGCTGCGCGGGGTCGGCGAGCAGTAGCGCAGCTCGGCCGCGGCCAGCGGCAGCAGCTCTCCGGCGACCCGCTGCACCTCGTCCCAGCCGGCCCCGTCCAGCGGCCGGTCGTCGTCGAAGCGCTCCGCGAGCAGGGGTGCGCTGCGTGCGGCGGCGACGAACGTCACCCTCAGTGGCATGCGGTGATGGTGGGCCGCGGAAGGTGACCGGTCAAGGGGGTGTTACCGATGAGTGACCCGTGACGGGGTGTCAGTGGGGGGTGGCATGCTGGCGGCCATGACAGAGATCACGACGGCCGCGGACTACCGGTGGCTCCGCGAGGAGCACGCGCCCCTGCTCGAGGCCTACTGCGTCACGCTGGTGAAGGGGCTCGCGCCCGAGCAGCTGCTGAAGGAGCTGAAGGCGGAGAAGGAGGGCAGCGTCACCGGCGTGGCCGAGCTGGAGGAGCCGTGCTACGACGCCTGGGACGAGCACGACGGCCTGAGCGTGCTGGTCGGTGTCGCGGCGCTCGGCGACTGGACGCTGATGGTCGAGTACAACGGGTTCCTGGGCACGCTCGCGGACGTGATGCTGCCGGTGTCCCGTGGCCGTACGGCCGTCTCGCACTTCCGGAACATCAACGCGGTGGACCACTTCTACTGGTTCGAGGACGGCGAGATACGGCTCCAGTTCGAGCCGCTGTTCCCGACCCAGCGCCACGGCACCCACCCGGACGAACTCGTGCCGCAGATGCGGGAGTCCGGCTTCGATCTGCGGGAGGACGGGGAGCGGGACATCGAGCTGCACACCGAGGCCGCCTTCGCCCTCGCCGAACGCATCACGGGCGTCCGGCTGACCCGTGAACTGTTCGCCTCCCTGGAGTTCACCACCGCCTTGGTGCCGGGAGCCTAGAGCACCTCGTCGCAGACCGTCCGCAGCCGCCGGACCCCCTCCGCGATCTCCCCGGTCCCGGCGACCGCCGCGAAGCTCAGGCGGAGGTGGGCCGCGGGGGGTTCGGCGCTGAAGTAGGGGCGGCCGGGGGTGAGGGCGACGCCCGCGCGGAGGGCGGCGGCGGCCAGCGCCGCCTCGTCGGCGCCGTCGGGCAGGCGCACCCAGAGGTGGTAGCCGCCGGACGGGATGTACGGGAGGGTCAGCTCCGGCACATGCAGCGCGAGCGCGCCGGTCATGGCGTCGCGGCGGTCCTTCAGGGCGGCCGAGAGTGCCCGGAGATGGCGGGGCCAGGCCGGGGAGCCGACGAGTTCCAGGGCGGCCTCCTGCAACGGCCGGGGGACGAAGAAGCTGTCCACGACCTGGATGGCGCGCAGCCGCTCCAGCACCGGTCCGTGCGCGGCCAGCGCGCTCACCCGGAAGCTGGGCGAGGTGGCCTTGGTCAGCGACCCGACGTGCACCACGACGCCGTCCGGGTCGTCGGCGGCCAGCGGGCGGGGCAGCGGTCCGGCGTCGGCGTGCACCAGGCGGCGGACGAAGTCGTCCTCGATGACGAAGGCGCCGGCCTCGCGGGCGATGCGCAGCACCTCGCCGCGCCGCTGCGGGGCGAGGACCGCACCGGTCGGGTTCTGGAACAGCGGCTGGCAGACGAACACCCGGGCGCCGCTGGCCCGGAAGGCGTCGGCGAGCAGCTCGGGCCGTACGCCGTCGGGGTCCACCGGGACCGGCACCGGCCGCAGCCCGGCCGCCCGGGCGAGGGCGAGCATCCCCGGGTAGGTCGGCGACTCGACGAGCACCGGGGCGCCGGGCGGGGCGACCGCGCGCAGGGCGGTGGCCAGCGCGGACTGGCCGCCCGCCGCGATCAGCACCTCGGCCGCGGTGACGGCCCCGCCGATCCCCCGGGCGAACCACTCCCGCAGCTCCGGCAGCCCCTCCAGCGGCGGTCTCCCCCAGGCACCGGGGCGCCGCCCGGCCCGGGCGAGGGCCGCCGCCATGGCCCGCTCGGGCTGGAGCGAGGGGTGCAGATAGCCGCCGTTGAACTCCAGCACCCCGGGCGGCGGTACGGCGAGCGAGACGGTGACCCCGGAGGCGTCCACCGTGCGCGGGACCAGGTCGCCGGTGCCGTCGGCGCTCAGCGCGACCTCCTGCCAGGAGGTGTCCCCGGCCGGTGTCGGGGCCGTCCGCGGCCGGGCCCGGAAGGCGCCGGCGCCGGGGCGGGTGACCACCAGCCCCTCGGCGGCGAGCTGGGCGAGGGCCCGGGAGACGGTCACCGGACTCACCCGGAACCGCTCCACCAGCGCCCGGCTCGACGGGAGCTTTCCTCCCGGGGAGTAGCGGTCCAGCTCGCGCCGGAGCTGTTCCGCGAGTTCAGCCACACTGCTACTCTGCTGCATGAGGACACAGAGTAGCGCTACTACCGCGACACCGATAGCAGTCAGCGTCCCCGCCAAGCACCGTAGCCTCGGCACCGCCCAGGCCGCCCTGGGCGTGGCCTCCTTCTCGCTGACCTTCCCGGCCACCGCCTGGGGGCTGGAGAGCTTCGGCCCCTGGTCCCTGGTGGCCGTGCGCGCGGTGCTGGCCGCCCTCATCGCGGGCGGCTGTCTGCTCGCGCTCGGCGTACGGCTGCCCGAGCGGCGCCATCTGCCGGGGCTGGCCGTCGTCGGGGCCGGGGTGGTGCTGGGCTTCCCGCTGCTGACCACACTCGCCTTGCAGACCTCCACCACCGCCCATGCCGCCGTCGTGGTGGGGCTGCTGCCGCTGACGACCGCCGTCTTCTCGGCCCTGCGCATGGGCAGCCGGCCCTCGCGCCGGTTCTGGCTGGCGGCGCTGGCCGGAGCGGCTGCGGTGGCCGGCTTCACGATCAGCCAGAGCGGAGGCGCGGTCACGGCGGCCGACGGCTGTCTGTTCGCGGCCCTGCTGGTGTGCGCGGCCGGGTACACCGAGGGCGGCCGGCTGGCCCGGGTGATGCCGGGCTGGCAGGTGATCGGGTGGGCGCTGGTGATGTGCCTGCCGCTGAGCGTGCCGGCCGCCGCGGTGGCCCTGGCCCAGGAGCCCGTCCACCTCACCGGGCACGGCATCGCCGGACTGCTGTGGCTGGCGGCGGGCTCGCAGTTCCTCGGCCTGGTGGTGTGGTACCGGGGCATGGCGGCCATCGGCATCCCGCGCGCGAGCCAGTTGCAGTTGGCCCAGCCGCTGCTCACACTGGTGTGGTCGGCGCTGCTGCTGGGCGAGCACTTCACGGCGGCCGCCCCGCTGACCGCTGTGGCGGTGCTCGTGTGCATCGCCGTCACGCAACGGTCGTGATCGTGAGGAGGGCCTGACATGCGTGCTACCAAGGGGGACCAGCTGGTCCAGCACGGCAGGGTGGTCGGACAGCACGACCAGGTCTCGGAAGTGGTCGAGGTGCTGGGCCCCGAGGGCAACCCGCCCTACCGCGTCCGGTTCCAGGACGGGCACGAGGCGATCATGTCCCCCGGTCCCGACTGCCAGGTCAAGCACAAGGGCGAACCACAGCGGTAGCTCAGCGCGGCGGCGGCGCCGGTCGCCCGTAGTGATCGGCGACCACGCGCGCCATCGCCCCGACAGGGTCCGCCGCCAGGTCCCTGGCGGCGAAGAAGACATGCCCGCGCACCTGGGAGTAGCGGGCGGCGAGGGTGAGGTGGCGGGACAGCTCGACCGGGTCCTGCCACGCCGAGGGCTGCCCGGAGGCACCCGCCTTGTAGAGCGCCTCGCCGATGTAGAGCCGGGTGGCGGTGCCCTTCGCGACCGACGCCCACCAGTCGACCAGCTCCGCGTAGTCGGCGGCGGCGAAGCCGATGTGCCAGTACAGCTGCGGGACGATGTAGTCGATCCAGTTCTTCCGGACCCACTTCCGGGTGTCCGCGTACAGATCGTCGTACGTCTGCACGCCCGCCCGGGTGTCCGAGCCCCGGGAGTCGGTGGCGGCGTTGCGCCACACCCCGAAGGGGCTGATCCCGAACGCGGTGCCGGGCCGGATCCGCCGGACCGCGGCGGCCGTCTCCTGCACCAGCCTGTCGATGTTGTCCCGCCGCCAGGCGGCCCGGCTGCCGAAGTCGCCGCCGTAGCGGTCGTAGGCGTCGTCGTCGTCGAAGGTCTGCCCGGCGACCGGATAGGGGTAGAAGTAGTCGTCGAAGTGGACCCCGTCGACCGGGTAGCGGGCGACCGCGTCGAGCATCGTCTGCTGGACGAAGGACCGGACCTGGGGCAGACCGGGGTTGTAGTAGAGCTTCCCGCCGTACGGCACCACCCAGTCCGGGTGCCTGCGGGCCGGGTGGGAGGCGGCGAGCCGCCCGGGGTCGGTGTGGTTGGCGATCCGGTACGGGTTGAACCAGGCGTGCAGACTCAGCCCCCGGGCGTGGGCCTCCGCGACGGCGGTGTCCAGCGGGTCCCAGCCGGGGTCCTTGCCCTGGGTGCCGGTGAGCACCTCGGACCACGGCTCGTACGGCGACGGCCACAGCGCGTCGGCCGCGGGCCGCACCTGGAGGAACACCGTGTTGAGCCGGTCGCGTACCGCCTTGTCCAGGAGTGCGGTCAGCTCCTTGCGCTGGGCGGAGGCGGTGCTTCCGGGCTCGGCGGGCCAGTCCCGGTTGCCGACGGTCGCCACCCACACGCCCCGCATCTCGACCGTGGCCCGCGCCGCACCTCCGGCCGCCGCCGCGTCCTCGGCCGTGACCAGGGCCGACAGCGCCGCCAGGGTGAAGGCCCGCCGTGACAGACGCCCCATCCGCACATCCCTACGCTCCGGATCCGTCTCGTCGCGGATCGTTCCGGGCCCAGGATGCCCCCACCCGGCCGATCGATCATCGATACTTGGCGGTAACGTGCACGATCGGAGCAGGCGCCGAAACCCGGGGGTCCTGCCAGGAGCCGACAGAACCAGCGAAGGGAACGATGTGACCGACATCGAGCGCGTCGGAGTCGTGGGCTGCGGCCAGATGGGCGCGGGTATCGCCGAGGTGTGCGCCCGGGCGGGACTGGACGTGAAGGTCGCCGAGACCACCGGCGAGGCCCTGGAGTTCGGCCGCACCCGGCTGCTCAACTCCCTGGCCAAGGCCGCCGAACGCGGCAAGATCAGCGAGGCGGAGCGGGACGCCACCCAGGCGCGGCTGAGCTTCACCACGGACCTCGGCGAGTTCGCCGACCGTGACCTGGTGATCGAGGCCGTCGTCGAGAACGAGCAGGTCAAGACCGAGATCTTCCAGGTGCTCGACCAGGTGATGACCCGGCCCGACGCGATCCTGGCCTCCAACACCTCCTCCATCCCGCTGGTGAAGCTGGCGGTCGCCACCTCCCGCCCCGACCATGTGGTCGGCATCCACTTCTTCAACCCGGCTCCGGTGCAGAAGCTGGTCGAGCTGATCCCGGCGCTCACCACCTCCGAGGGCACCCTCAGCCGTGCCCAGGTCTTCGCCGAGAAGGTGCTCGGCAAGCACGCCATCCGCGCCCAGGACCGCTCCGGCTTCGTGGTGAACGCGCTGCTCGTGCCGTATCTGCTCTCCGCGATCCGGATGTTCGAGTCGGGCATCGCGAGCCGCGAGGACATCGACAACGGCATGGAGATGGGCTGCGCCCACCCGATGGGCCCGTTGAAGCTGTCCGACCTGATCGGCCTGGACACCATCGTCTCCATCGCCAACTCGATGTACGCCGAGTACAAGGAGCCGCTCTACGCCGCTCCCCCGCTGCTGCAGCGCATGGTCGAGGCGGGCCGGCTGGGACGGAAGACCGGGTCGGGGTTCTACACCTACGGCTGATTACGAAGAGCGACGCGCTACGGGCCCGGCACCGCACCACGGTGCCGGGCCCGTGCGTTTCACACCCCGTGTGCACGCCGGGCACGCATATGCACCGCGCACACGCTCCCCCTGCGCCCACCAGGCGAGTTGACTTCTCATGCGCATGCAAGAGAAGCGGAACCATCCATTTCGACTACCGAAGGGAGTGGACCCGTGGCCGTCGATCCGGAGCACCCCGTGGTCCATGGAGAACTCGCAGAGTTACGGCGCCGCCTCGACGTGGCCTGTGTCCGCGTCGAGGGCGGGCTGGACCTGCTCAGGCACCGCACCGAGGAGACCGCCAAGGAGCTGGACGAGCTGAACGCCCGCATGATCTCGCTGGAACACGCACGCTGGCCGCTGCCCTCGATCGCGGCGCTCACGGCCCTGGGCGCACTCGTCGTCACCGCCTGGCAGGCGCTGGGGCGCTAGGCGCTAGTCCTGGGCGAGCCTGAGGTGGTGCAGGAGGAGTAACGCGGCCGCCATGTTGGCGGCCGGGACCTCCCCACGGGCGATCAGGTCGGGGACGACTTTGAGGGGCACCCATTCCCGCCGGTCCGACTCGAAGTCGTCCACGGGGTGTCCGAGGTACTCGCCCCGGTCGGACCAGTAGATGTGGTGCCGGGCGTCGGTGAGGCCGTTGGACGGCTCCACGGTCATGAGGTGGTGCAGGGGTCCCGGCCGCCAGCCGGTCTCCTCCTCCAGTTCCCGGGCTGCCGCGCTCGCGATGTCCTCGCCGTCCTCCACGACGCCCGCGGCCAGTTCCCACCCCCAGCTGTCGGTGATGAAGCGGTGCCGCCACAGCAGCAGCACCTCGTTGGCGTCGTTGACCACGGTGGCCACGGCCACGGGCCGCAGCCGGATCAGGAAGTGGTCGAGGTGCTGTCCGTCGGGCAGCTCGACATCCGCGAGATTGACGCTGAACCAGCGGTTCTCATACACGGTTTGTTCGCTTTGTTTCGTCCACTGCACGGTTCTGCCACCTTCCGCCGAGTAAGTGGCAATATGGCAGCAGGGACGGTGTACCCACAGTGGTCCTACAGGGGCACCCTCAGCGCACCGTCGATGAGTTCGGCGGCCTCGGCGGTACCGGCCGAGCCACAGCGCACCAGATGGTCGCGCACCGCGCGGAGCCGGTCCCGCAGCCGCTGCGACTCCATCCCGCGCGCCTGCTCGGCCATCTGAAGGGCGATCGCCACCGCCCGGTCGGCGTTGCCCTGGCACAGTTCGATGGTGCTGAGCATGGCGAGCCGGTGCACCCGCCCCCGGTCGTGCGCCGGGTTGTCCACGGCCGCCGCCGCGTGCTCCCGGGCCGCCGCCAGCTCGCCGAGGCTGAGCAGCGCCTCGGCCACCTGCACATTGACCAGGCCCGGCTGGACGTAACCGGTCTCGTCGGGCTCGTGTCCCCGCCGGATCCGCTCGGCGGCGGTCTCCGCCCGCCGGATGCAGGACAGGGCGCTGCCACCGTCGCCGAGATGGGCGTACGCCTTGGCCTGCATCGCGTACAGGTCGGAGGCGAGCGCCGGGGTGATGTGCGGGCCGGCGGCGCGCAGCGCGGCCTCGGCGAAGGCGACGGCCTGCCGGTACTCCCGCAGGAACAGCGCCTGGTTGACCAGCAGCGCTATCACATACGCCCCGAGTCCCCGGTCCCCGCTGGCCTTTGCCAGTCGCAGCGCCTGGTGGAAGTAGCGCTGGGCGAGTCCATGGGCGTCGGAGTCGTACGCGCAGATCCCCGCGATGGCCACCAGCCCGCCGGTGGCCCGGTGCAGTTGGCGGCCGGTCGCGTCGGTGTAGCTGCCGCGCAGCAGCGGCGCCGCCTCGGCGTTCAGGAAGCCGACGATCCGGGTCCGGGTCGCGATCCCGCCGGCCTTGCGGTACATCTGCTCGTAGTGCGTCCGGGCGGCCCGCAGCATCTCGATGTCGGCCGTGGTGACCCGGTTCCGGCCGCCGCGGGAGACGTCCACGTCCTCCGGTGGGTTCTCCCACTCCCACACCGGCATGACGGCCGGGGTGCCGGTGACGGCCGGAGCGCCCAGCACATGCGCCCGCTGCTGCTCGTCGGACCGCCACAGGGCGGTGGCCCGCTCCACGAAGCCGCTCAGCGAACCGGTGTGCGCGGCGCCGGGCTCGCCGGGCACGCCCAGACCGATGTCGTCGAGGGTGACGGGGCGGTGCAGCCGGGCGGCGAGCACCTCGCAGATCAGGTCGGGGACCTGACCGCGCGGCCGCTGCCCCTTCAACCAGCGGGCGACCGCGGTGTGTTCGTACCGGAGCGCAAGGCCCCGTCTGCGGCCGGCCTGGTTGACATGGGCGGCGAGACCGGCGTGCGAGATCCCCGCCTCGTCCAGGATCGCGTCGAGCAGAGTGTTGGGCTGCATGGGTGGCCCCCGAGTTGCCTGGTGCGCTCAGCGTAGTGGCTCCGCCTTCACACGGGGTGTGAACGGAGTGCGCGTATCCGGGGCGTGTGCACGGTGTCGCTCAGGGTGTTCCACCGGTTGACTGAGGGCCTCGCGAGAGACCGGCCAAGCCGCCGGCTCCCCCTCGAACAGCGGCGGCTTGGCCACCCGCCGCCGCGGAGCCGGTCCGGTCGTTGCGCAGCACCAGGAGCGCGATGTCGTCCGACGGCCGGCCGGCCGTGTGGTGCAGCAGCGCCGCGAAGAGGGTGCGCAGCACGGACTGCGGCGAGACCGGCCCGTCGCGTACGACCTCCTCCAGCATGGCGGGCAGCGAGAAGAACCGGCCGCGGGAGTCCCTGGCCTCCTCGGCACCGTCCGTGAAGAGGACCAGCGACTCGCCGGGCAGCAACCGGCCGCAGGGCTCCGCGGCCAGTCCGGCGGGCAGCGGGAACGGCCCGAGCGGGGGCAGCGGTTCGGCTCCGGGGAGCGGCTCGACGCTGGTGCCGCTGATCCGGTACGGCCATGGATGACCGCAGTTGAGGGCGCGCAGCTCGCCGTCGCCGCCGATCTCCAGGAGCAGGACGGTGACGAACTCCTCGGCGACCGGGTGGACCGGGTCGGCGGAACAGTGCGCGGGATGTTCGGCTCGGGCCCGCTCCCGCAGATGCCGGGCCAGCGCACGCTCCAACCGGCCGAGCACCCGGCCCAGTTCGGGTTCGTCATGGGCGGCCTCGCGGAAACTGCCGAGCAGGGCGGCGACGGTCCCGAGGGCGGCCAGCCCATGTCCCCGCACATCGCCCATCACCACCCGGACCCCGTACTCGGTGGCGATCACCTCGTACAGATCCCCGCCGACGCTCGCGCCCCGGTCCGCGGAGAGCTGGGCCGCGGCGACGTTCAGCCCGTCGAGGCGCGGGGGCAGCGGCCGCAGCACGACGCCCTGCGCCGCCCGCGCCACCCGGCGCGCCTGCCGGAGTTCGCGCAGCAGCGCACGCCGGACATGGAATATGAGCCCGGTACCGACCGCGAAGAACACCGCGCTGGTGACGATGCGCGCACCGAGCGAGTTCTGCTGGGCGAGCGGCCAGCCGAACTTGTAGCCGACCGCCATGGCGCCCCAGAGGGTGGGGAGCACTGCTCCTCGCGCGGTGGGCGCCCGTGCCTTGATGCGGATCATGCCTCTGGTTCCCCCATGCTGGCCCAGAAAGACAGACGGACCGACCCCGAAAGGCCGGTCCGATTCTGTCGACGCCATGGCCCGGGAGGACCAGGTGACCAACAGTTCCCACTCAAAAGAGTGATACCGAAGGCGCGGGGCTCAGCCCCTCAGCACGGCGCCCGTGCGCTCGCCGGCGAGCGCGACCGCCGCGTCCCGCGCGGCCGAGGCCTCGTCCACCGTCAGCGTCCGGTCCTGCGCCCGGAACCGCAGCGCGTACGCGAGGGACTTCTTGCCCTCGCCGAGCTGCTCGGCGTTCTCGTACACGTCGAACAGCCGGATGGACTCCAGCAGTTCACCCGCGCCCGCACGCAGCGCCGCCTCGACCTCCGCCGAGGGCACCGGCCGGTCGACCACGAGGGCGACGTCCTGCGTGGCGACCGGGAACGCGGAGATGCCCGGCGCCTGCGGGGTGCCCTCGCCGACCTCCTCCAGTCGGTCCAGGTCCAGCTCCATCGCGCAGGTGCGCTCGGGCAGACCCAGGGCCTTGACCACCCGCGGGTGCAGCTCACCGGCGTGCCCGATGACCTGCTCCGTGCCGTCGGCGGAGACCACCAGCTCGGCGCAGCGGCCGGGGTGCCAGGGGCCGTACTGGCCCTTGCGGACGACCAGGTCGGCGCCGGCCTCACGAGCCAGTGCGCGCGCGGCCTCGATCGCGTCGGCCCAGCCGGCCGGGCGGCCTTCGCCCCACCAGCCGGCCTGCTCCCGGGCCCCGGCGAGGACGACGGCCACATGCCGCGGCTGCTCCGGCAGCGCGGCGTCCAGCGCGGCGATCTCCTCGTCGGTGGGACGCCGGTCCACCGGCAGGTGGGTGGCGGCGGAGTGCTCCGCCCGGGGGCGGAAGACCAGACCGGTCTCGAACAGGGCCAGGTCGTGCGAGCCGCGCCCGTCGTTGCGCCGCAGCGCACCCAGCAGACCCGGCAGCAGCGTCGTACGGAGCGCGGGCTCCTCGTCGCTGAGCGGGTTGACCAGCTTGACGACACGGCGGGCCGGGTCGTCCGCGTCCAGGCCGAGCTGGTCGAAGACCTGCTCGCCGAGGAAGGGGTAGTTCAGCGCCTCCACATAGCCGGCCCCGGCCAGGGCCCGGCCGGCCCGGCGGTGCAGCCGCTGGCGGGCGGTCAGACCGCGGCCGGCGGGCGGCTTGGGCAGCGTGGAGGGCAGGTTCTCGTAGCCCTCGAGGCGGATGACCTCTTCGGCGAGGTCGTTCGGGTCGGCCAGGTCGGGCCGCCAGGACGGGACGGTGACGATCAGCTCGTCCTGCCCGTAGACGTCGCAGCCGACCTCCTGGAGACGGCGTACGACGGTCTCGCGGCCGTAGTGCACGCCCGCGACCCGGTCGGGGTGGTCCGCGGGGATGGTGATGGTGTGCGGGGCCGAGGGCGCGATGATCTCGGTGACGCCGGCCTCCGCCGTACCGCCCGCGAGGAGGACCAGCAGGTCCACGGTGCGCTGCGCGGCGGCAGCGGCGGCCTGCGGGTCGACACCGCGCTCGAAGCGGCGGGACGCCTCCGACATCAGCTTGTGGCGGCGGGAGGTACGGGCGATCGCGACGGCGTCGAAGTGGGCCGCCTCGATGACCACGTCGGCCGTGGCGTTCTCCACGTCCTCGTGGTCGGCGATCTCGGTGTTGGCGCCGCCCATGACCCCGGCGAGGCCGATGGGGCCGCGGTCGTCGGTGATGACCAGGTCCTCGGCGTGCAGCGTCCGCTCGACGCCGTCCAGGGTGACGAGCTTCTCGCCCTCCTGGGCGCGGCGCACCCCGATGGTGCCCTGGACCAGGCTGCGGTCGTAGGCGTGCAGCGGCTGGCCCAGCTCCATCATCACGTAGTTGGTGACGTCGACGGCGAGCGAGATCGGGCGCATGCCGACCTTCTGGAGCCGGCGCTGGAGCCAGATCGGGGAGCGGGCCTCGGGGCGCAGGCCGGTGACCGTGCGGGCGGTGAAGCGGTCGCAGCCGGAGGGGTCGGTGACCTGGACCGGGTAGCCGTAGGCGTTCGGCGCCGGTACGTCGATCAGGGCGGGGTCGCGCAGCGGCAGGCCGTAGGCGATGGCGGTCTCGCGGGCGACGCCGCGGATGGACAGGCAGTCGCCGCGGTTGGCGGTGACGGCGATGTCCAGGACCTCGTCGACCAGCTCGAGCAGTTCGACGGCGTCCTTGCCGACCTCGGTCTCCGGCGGCAGCACGATGATGCCGTGGGTGCCGTCGTCGCCCATGTTCAGCTCGTCGCTGGAGCAGATCATGCCGCGGGACATCCGGCCGTAGGTCTTGCGCTCGGCGATCCGGAAGTCGCCGGGCAGCACGGCGCCGGGCAGCGCCACGACGACCTTGTCGCCGACGGCGAAGTTGCGGGCACCGCAGATGATCTCCTGCGGCTCACCGGTGCCGTTGGCCTGGGCGACGTCCACGGTGCAGAAGCGGATGGGCTTCTTGAAGTCCGTCAGCTCCTCGATGGTCAGCACCTGGCCGACCACGAGCGGGCCGGTCAGGTCCGCGCCGAGCTGTTCGACGGTCTCGACCTCCAGGCCGGCCGAAATGAGCTTGGCCTGGACGTCGCGCCCGGTCTCCGTCGCCGGCAGTTCGACGTACTCCCGCAGCCAAGAAAGCGGGACCCGCATCAGATCTCCATCCCGAACGGCCGGGTGAACCGGACGTCACCCTCGACCATGTCTCGCATGTCTTCGACGTTGTGGCGGAACATCAGCATCCGCTCGATGCCGAACCCGAAGGCGAAGCCGCTGTACTTCTCCGGGTCGACGCCGCAGGCGGTGAGCACCCGCGGGTTGACCATGCCGCAGCCGCCGAGCTCGATCCAGCCCTCGCTGGAGCAGGTGCGGCAGGGCCGGTCGGGGTTGCCGACGGACTCGCCCTTGCAGACGTAGCAGAGCATGTCCATCTCGGCGCTCGGCTCGGTGAAGGGGAAGAAGTTCGGCCGCAGCCGGGTCTTCATGCCCTCGCCGAACAGCGACTGGACCATGTGGTCCAGGGTGCCCTTGAGGTCCGCCATGGTCAGGCCCTCGTCCACGGCGAGCAGCTCGACCTGGTGGAAGACGGGCGTGTGGGTGGCGTCCAGCTCGTCGGTGCGGTACACCCGGCCGGGGCAGATCACATAGACCGGCAGCTCGCGGTCGAGCAGCGAGCGGATCTGGACCGGCGAGGTGTGGGTGCGCAGCACGACACCGGACTCGCTGCCGCCCTTGGGGCCCTGCACGAAGAAGGTGTCGGCCTCACCGCGGGCCGGGTGGTCCGGGCCGATGTTGAGGGCGTCGAAGTTGAACCACTCGGCCTCGACCTCCGGGCCCTCGGCGACCTCGTAGCCCATGGCCACGAAGACGTCCTCGATGCGCTCGGACAGCGTGGTGAGCGGGTGCCGGGCACCGGCCGGGACGCGGTCGTACGGCAGCGTGACGTCGACGTCCTCCTCGACCAGCACGCGGGCGTCCCGCTCGGCCTCCAGCTCCACCTGGCGGGCGGCGAGCGCCTTGTTCACGGCGCCGCGGGCCATGCCGACGCGCTTGCCGGCCTCGGCCTTGGCGTGCGGCGGCAGGGCGCCGATCTCCCGGTTGGCGAGGGCCAGCGGGGAGGCCGGGCCGGTGTGGGCGACCTTGGCCTCGTGGAGCGCGTCGAGGGAGTCCGCGGCGGCGAAGGCGGCGAGCGCCTCGTCCCGCATGCGCTCGATCTCTTCCGGTTTCAACGCCTCGACCTCGACAGGGTCGTACGACTTATTGGGTGCCGACATCTCTTCCCGTGCTTCCGAATAGCTGGCGGATGGTCCCCGGTGACCGGCGTAGCGGGCCGTGTGAAGGACACAAAGGTGCCAAAGGCCGAGTCTAACGGGGTGGAGACAGACGAATGCGCCCGCGGGGGCGCTCAGGCCCGCCCGTCGCCCACCACCGCCCTATACGACGCTGCGCGCCCCCTCCGATACAAAGGCCGGGGCCGCCACGGGCAACGTAAATCGGAACTCGGCGCCGCCGGCCGCGGTGCGGCCGACCGTGATCGTACCGCCGTGGGCCTCCACGATGCCCTTGACGATGTACAGCCCGAGGCCGGTGCCACCGCGCTTGCTGCCTCGCCAGAAGCGAGTGAAGACGCGGTTCATGGACTCCTCCGGGATGCCGGGCCCCTCGTCGCTCACCGTGACGGATGTGCCGGTTTCCTCGCCCTCGCGCGGGGATGCGGTGGGCGTGACGTCAATGGTGACGGTTCCCTCGCCGTGCCGCACGGCATTTTCGATGAGGTTGCTGAGCACCTGGTCGACCTTGTCGGGATCGGCCCACAGGGCGGGCAGCGGCTGCTCGATGCGGAGCAGGAAGCGGTCGGCGGGCTGCCCGGCGGCGACATAGGCCTGGATGTGCCGGGAGACGGCGGCCCCGATGTCCACCGGCTGCCGGCGCACCTCGAGCCGCCCGGAGTCGATCCGCGAGATGTCGAGCAGCTCGGCGATGAGCCGGGTGACCCGGTCCGCGTCGGCGTCGACGGTCTCCAGCATCAGCCGCTTCTGGTCGTCGGTGAAGCGGTTCCACTTGGCGAGCAGGGTGGCGGTGAAGCCCTTCACCGAGGTCAGCGGGGAGCGCAGCTCGTGGGCGACGGTGGCGATCAGCTCGGCGTGGCTGCGCTCGGTGCGCCGGCGGGCCTCCGTGTCGCGCAGGGAGACGACGACCCGGCGCACCGGCCCGAGCGGCTCGTCGCGCACGTACCGCGCGGTGACGAGCACCTCCCTGCCGCCGGGCAGCAGCAGATTGCGCTCCGGCTGCCGGGTGCGGATCGCGAGCCCGCCGTAGGGGTCGGTGAGCTGCCACCAGCGCCGCCCCTCCAGGTCCTCGAGCGGCAGCGCCTTCTCCAGCGGCTGCCCGAGGGCGTCGGCGGCGGACAGGGCGGTGATGCGGGCGGCGGCGCGGTTGAAGCAGACGACCCGGCCGCGCGCGTCGGCGACGACGAGGCCGTCGGGCAGCTGGTCGGGGTCGCAGTCCGCGGGGTCGCCGTACCCGGGCACGGCCGTGCGCGGCGCGTCCCGTTCCTCCGGCGCGGTGCTCCTGCCGGCCACACTCATCCCCGTACCCCACCTCTCAGACGGCGCAGGGCCCCGAGCTGGTCACCCTACTAGCTGTGGGTGACGGAGCGGCACCCTCCGGAGGCGCGCTGCGCACGGGCTGACGCATACAGACATACGGCGGCGGCCGTGGCCAGGTTCAGGCTCTCGGCCCTGCCGTGGATGGGCACCCGGACGACGGCGTCGGCGAGGGCGCGGGTCTCCTCCGGCAGCCCCCAGGCCTCGTTGCCGAAGACCCAGGCGGTCGGCCCGCCCATGGTGCCCTTGTCCAGCTCCTGGTCCAGGTCGCGGTCGCCGGCCCCGTCGGCGGCGAGGATGCGCACCCCGGCGTCCTTCAGCCCCTGGACGGCCCGCTCGACGGGGACGCCGACGGCGACGGGCAGATGGAAGTGCGAGCCGACGGAGGCGCGTACGGCCTTGGGGTTGTACAGGTCGACGGAGGCGTCGGTGAGCACCACGGCCTCGGCGCCGGCGGCGTCCGCGCAGCGCAGCACGGTGCCGGCGTTGCCCGGGTCGCGGACGTTGGCGAGCACGGCGACCAGTGCGGGCCGGGCGGCGAGGATCTCCTCGAAGGGGGTGTCCAGGAAGCGGCAGACGCCGACCAGGCCCTGCGGGGTGACGGTGGTGGAGATGTCGGCGATGACGTCCTCGGAGGCGAGGTGCACGCGGGCGCCGGCGTCCCGGGCCGCGCCGACGATGTCGGCGTACCGCTCCGCGGCCTCGACCGTGGCGAAGAGTTCGACGAGAGTCGCCGTGCCGTCCGCGCCCCGGTGCCCGGCGGCCTCCCGCACGGCCTGCGGTCCCTCCGCGAGGAACAGCCGGTCCTTGCCCCGGAAGTTCCGCTTGGCGAGCCGCCGGGCGGCCTGGACGCGCGCGGAACGGGGGGAGATCAGCTCGGGGGTGGCGGGGGGCATCCTCTTCTTCACCTTCAGGAGAGTGTCGACGGCGGCGTGGACGGCGGGCGGCAACAGCAGGACCCGCAAGCCATCACAGCCTGCGGGTCCCGAAGTGAGCGTCGGCTCAGAGCCGGAGCGGCGTCACGCGGCCTTGGGGGCGTTGACGTCCGACGGCAGCGCCTTCTGGGCCACCTCGACCAGCGCGGCGAACGCACCGGCGTCGTTGACCGCCAGCTCGGCGAGGATCTTGCGGTCGACCTCGACGTTGGCAGCCTTCAGACCCTGGATGAAGCGGTTGTAGGTCATGCCGTTGGCGCGGGCAGCGGCGTTGATGCGCTGGATCCACAGCTGACGGAAGTCGCCCTTGCGCTTCTTGCGGTCGTTGTAGTTGTAGACCAGCGAGTGGGTGACCTGCTCCTTGGCCTTGCGGTACAGGCGCGAACGCTGACCGCGGTAGCCGGAGGCCTGCTCGAGGATCGCCCGGCGCTTCTTGTGGGCGTTGACTGCCCGCTTGACGCGTGCCACTTGTTAACTCCTTGTAGCGGGGTCGTGGTGGTCTTCACACGACCCGGAAACGATTCGGTCCCGGTCCAGACGTACGGCGCTCAGAGGGCGCCGCAGGTCACTTGCCGAGAAGCTTCTTGATCTTCGCGGCGTCGCCCGGGGCCATCTCGGCGTTGCCGGTGAGGCGACGCGTGACGCGGGACGACTTGTGCTCGAGCAGGTGGCGCTTGCCGGCGCGCTCACGGAGCACCTTGCCGGAGCCGGTGACCTTGAAGCGCTTGCTGGCACCGCTGTGCGACTTGTTCTTCGGCATAGCGCCGTTCTCTCCTCGTCGGTGGCGCTCCGGTGCCCGGTCGCGAAACCGGGCACGGTGGAGCGTCGCTCTGATCTTTCGGTTACATCCACGGGGACGTACGAGGTCGTACCTCCCCCGGGGATCACGCCTCGGCGGGCTCCTCGGAGGGCGCCTCAGCCTCGGCAGGGTTCTGCGACTTGCCGGGGTTCGCCTTCGCCTCGGCCTTGCGGGCCTCCTGCGCCTGACGGGCCTCGGCCATCGCCTCGGTCTTCTTCTTGTGCGGACCGAGGACCATGATCATGTTGCGGCCGTCCTGCTTCGGGTTCGACTCCACGAAACCGAGGTCCTGGACGTCCTCCGCGAGGCGCTGAAGCAGTCGGTAGCCCAGCTCGGGCCGGGACTGCTCGCGACCACGGAACATGATCGTGATCTTGACCTTGTCGCCCTGCTTGAGGAACCGGACGACGTGACCCTTCTTGGTGTCATAGTCGTGCGGGTCGATCTTCGGCCGGAGCTTCATCTCCTTGATGACCGTGTGCGCCTGGTTCTTGCGCGCCTCACGGGCCTTCATGGCCGACTCGTACTTGAACTTCCCGTAGTCCATGAGCTTGCACACGGGCGGACGGGCGTTCGCCGCTACCTCGACCAGGTCGAGGTCGTACTCCTGAGCAAGCTCCAGTGCCTTCGCGAGCGGCACGATGCCGACCTGCTCGCCACTGGGACCGACAAGTCGCACCTCGGGAACGCGAATCCGGTCGTTGATGCGGGGCTCGGCGCTGATGGATCCTCCTCGGTAGCACCACACGGCGGTCTGGCGGACAGCCGCGTAACGTCTGTGTTCGTTAGACCTAACCGCGCCGGCGCAGAAAAAATGCCCCGGACGATCACAGGCGGGGCTCCAACAACAACCGGAGCACCGCCGCGGAGACCGCGGGGCGCTATCGGGCGGCTCCATCGTCCGTACGGAACGATGGTGGCCGCCTGACCGGGTGACCCGCCATCCCGGAGGACGGTCGGGTGGGAGATCGGAGCCTCCACTTGTGGGCCGGGCGCTCTGTTCGCACAGGGCATGTCCGGCCGGTCGTCAATCAGACTAGCAGGATCCCCTTGACAAGGCCTAATCGGAAAGGCGTAACCCGGAACCGCTTAGGGTGTGGGGCATGAGTGAGACCCCTCCTGAGAACCCCGGGAATCCCGACTTCGACGCGATGACCCGCGACATCGCCGAGGTCCCCGCCGTCGAAGTGATCGTGACGGTCGCCGTCAACCTGATGAGCGCCGCCGCCGTGAAGCTCGGGCTGAGCGAGGAGGGCGAGCAGTACAAGGACCTGGACGAGGCCCGCAAGCTGATCAGCGCCCTCGCCGGTCTGCTGGACGCGAGCGCGACCGAGGTCAGCTCCTTCCACGCGGCCCCGCTGCGCGACGGCCTGAAGTCGCTCCAGCTGGCGTTCCGCGAGGCGTCGCTGGTGCCGGACGAGCCGGGCCAGGGGCCGGGCGAGAAGTACACCGGCCCGGTCTACGGCCAGGCCCGCTGAGCACTATCCACGGACGTACAGGGGCTCGCCCGGGGGCGTGGTTCCGGCCGGCAGCAGTGCCAGGTCGAGGCCGCGCACCAGGCGGGCCCTCAGCGTTTCGTCGGCGGCGAGCCGCTCGGCGACCGCGCGGGCGGCCGGGGCGGGCGCCGCGGCCGGGTCCAGGACCAGGGCCAGGGTGCCGTCGGCCTGCCCGGGCCCGAGGTGGGCGCGGAGCACGGCCGGCTCCGCCGCCACCGCCGTACGCACCGCCTCCCGCACGGCCGGGTCGGTGAGCGGGTCGGTGCTGGTGCGGCCCTCGGCGAGGGCGAGCAGCACCGGGCCGGTCAGCTCGAACGGCACCGGTCCGGCCATGTCCAGCACGATCGTGTCGGCCTTCTCGTGGGCGGCCGCCTGGAGCGCCTGGTGCAGCGGTACGGCGACGGGCCGGGCCGCCGGGTCCCAGCGGGCCAGGGATTCGGTGGAGGTGAACGCGGGCAGCGCGACCCGGCCGCCGGCCTTCAGGGTGGGTACGGCCATGTCGCTGGTCTTCTCGCGGCGCAAGCCGTTCTCGTCCTCCTCGACCTCGCCGAGCACGGCGACGACCGGGACGAGCAGCCGGGCGCCCTTCAGCGCCGCCAGCACCGGGCCCAGGGCGCCGCGGTCCTCGGCCCAGGCGGCGAGCGCGGCGCTCAGCCGGGGGTCGGCGGAGCCGTCGTCGTCGGAGAAGCCGGAGTCGGGAATGTTCTTGTTCGCCACGGTCCCGACCCTATAGGCCGCGGGCCGCTGTCCCGCGGGCCACCCGGGCGAAGGGCACCCACCCCGGTCAAGTGATCTAGGCTGCGCGGAAGTTGACGCAGAGCAGGCCGGACGGCACGGGGTCCTCCGTGAGGGCCCGGGGTCCGGCCGCGGAAGGAGCGCAGTGCCTCCCGTACGCCCGACTCGCCGTACCCTCCTGGCCGGGGGCCTCGGCGCCGTGGTCGCCGCCGCCGTCCCGCTGTCCCTGCCCGCGCCCGCGTCGGCGGCCGGTCTGCTCTCCATCACCCTGGCCGGACCGACCGGGCCGGCGCCCGTCGGCGCGGTGGAGCTGCACCTGGTCGACCGGGCGCGGACCGACCCCTGGTCGGGCGGGCCGCGCGAGCTGATGGCGACCCTCGCCTATCCGGCGGCCGACGTCCGGGACCGCCCGCTGCTGCCCTGGCTGCCCGCCGGCGCCGCGCAGGCGCTGAAGGCGCGGTACGGGGGTGCGCTGGACGACTACGCGCTGCCCTCGACACACACGGCGGCCGGCGCCCCGGCCCGCCCGGACCGCCGGCCGGTGCTGCTGTACTCGCCGGGCGCCGGCTCGGACCGCACCTTCAACACGCTGGTGGTCGAGGAGCTGGTGTCGTGGGGCCATGCGGTGGTCACCGTCGACCACCCCTACGACTCCGGCGAGGTGGAGTTCCCCGACGGCCGGGTGGTGGTCACCCGCAACGACGGGACCGAGGACCCCGCGGCCGCGGTCGCGGTGCGCGCCGCCGACCTGCGGTTCGTGCTGGACTGCCTGGCGGTCCTGGACCGGGGCGGCAACCCCGACGCCGGACGGCGCCCGCTCCCCCGCGGACTGCGCGGCACCCTCGATCTCGCGCGGGTGGGCGCCTTCGGCCACTCCCGGGGCGGTGCCGCGGCGGCGGCCGTCATGGACCTGGACGACCGGGTGCGGGCCGGCGCCGACCTGGACGGCACGGTGTTCGGACCGGTGGTCGGGCGAGGGCTGGACCGGCCGTTCCTGCTGATGGACACCGCGGTCCACGACGGACTGGAGAAGGACCCGTACTGGCCCGAGTTCTGGCGGAACCTGCGCGGCTGGCGGCGCTGTCTGCGGCTCGCGGACGCCGGACACCTCTCCTTCACCGACCTCGTGTCCGTCGCACCGCAGCTGCCCGCGCCGGTCCGGCAGGGGCTGGAGGTGGGCACGATCCCCGCGGAAAGGGCGGTGGCCGCCGTACGGGCCGTGCTGCGGGCCTTCTTCGACCTCCAGCTGTGCGGCCGGCCGGACACCGGGCGACTGCTGCGCGGCGCGTCGGCGCGCTACCCGGAGATCGGGTACATCGCCGGATAGCGGCAGCGGCGCGGCCGCGACGCGTTCAGCCGGTCTCCGGCTGCCTGCGGCCGCGCCACAGCACGCCGCCGGCCACCAGGAGCACTCCGCCGACGCTGCCGGCCAGCGGGCCGGCCCAGTCGGTGGCGGTGGGGGTGGCCTTGGGGGCGTCCGGGCCGGTGCCGAAGTACTCCCTGTGGTACGCCGGGGCACTCAGGGCCTGCGGCTTGATCCGGTCGGCCGCCTTCAGCGCCGCGGCCGGGTCGATCATGCCGAAGCCGCGGGAGTCGTCCCGGCCGCCGGCCGGCGCGTCCCGGGCGGTCTTCTCCAGCAGCGTCTTGATCTGGGCCGGGCTCAGCTCGGGGTGCGCGGACCTGATCAGCGCGACCGCGCCGGAGACGAAGGCGGAGGCGGCGGAGGTGCCCCAGCCCACGTAGTACTTGTGATCGGGGTCGGCGATGACGACGTCGACGCCCGGGGCGCTGACCGCGGAGTACCAGCGGCGGGTGGAGAAGGTGGCGCGGGTGCCGTAGCGGTCGACGGCGGTGGCGGCGATGACCCCCGGATAGGCGGCCGGGTAGGAGACGTGGTCGCCCTTGTCGCCGCCGTTGCCCGCGGAGGCGACGACGACCACCCCCTTCTTCAGGGCGTACTGCACGGCCTCGTCCTCACTGGGCTCGGGGTGCGCGGAGGCGGAGTCGTCGCCGAGGGAGAGGTTGATGACGTCGGCGCCGTGGTCGGCGGCCCAGCGGATGCCGTCGGCGAGGGCGTCGCCCCGGGCGGTACGGGCCTTGGCGCGGGCCGGGTCGCCGTCCTCCAGGATGACCCGTACGGGCAGGATCTTCGCCTCCGGGGCGACCCCCGTCACCCCGTCGGTGTGGCCCGGGCCGTGACCGTGTCCGGCGATGATGCCGGCCATGGCGGTGCCGTGCCGGGCCCAGGTGCGGTCGCCCTGCCGGGCGCCGAAGCCGATCATGTCCTTGGCGGGCAGGACGTTCCCGGCCAGGTCCGGGTGGCCGGCCTCGACCCCGGTGTCCAGGACGGCGACGGTGACTCCCCGGCCCTTGGTGGTCCGCCAGGCCTGGTCCAGGTGGAGCGCGGACAGGCCCCACTCCTGGGCGCGGATGGCGTCGGCCCGGGCGGTGGCGGGCAGCAGGGCGAGGGCGCCGGCGAGCAGCAGGCTCAGCGCGGCGGCGCGGGCGTGCGTCATGAGGGCTTCTCCGTGGCCGCGCGCACGGTCTGGCGCAGCCGGCGTTCGATGCGGTCGGCCAGGCCCTGGGCCTCGTTGCCCAGGCCGGCCTGGGCCTGCGCCGTGGTGGCGCCGGCGCGGAGGGCGTCCGCGGCGGGCTGCGGGCTGTCGACCGTACGGCCGTCGGCCCAGCCGGAGACGGCGTAGGCGACGACGGGGGCGTCGGTGAGCACGGAGATGGTCCAGGACGCGCGCTGGCCGTTGCCGAACCCGGCCGCCGCGGTGCCCTTCGCGGCGTACGGCCGGGGCATCAGGTCGGCGCGCCGGTCCAGGTGCTCGCGGCGGAAGCGGGTGGCGAGCGCGGACATGGCGGCGGGGTCGGCCTTGGTGAACAGCAGGCCGACGGTGGTGACATAGGTCTGGGTGGCGTCGGTGTAGGTGGCGCGCAGCAGCCGGCCGCAGCCGAGGGGGGCCACCACCTTGGACAGCAGCGGGTCGAAGGCGCCGGTGCAGCCGCTGTCCGGGGCGACGGCGATCCGGGTCCAGGTGCGGTCGGCGCCGCCGGGTCCGGCGCCGGGGCCCTGGACGGTGGGCGGGAAGAGCTGGTCGACGGGCACGCTGTGCCAGAGCGGAGCGGCGGCGGCGAAGCCGGTGCCGGCCGTGTCGTCCGCGCCGTCCTCGGTGAGCCAGGTCCCGGCCGCGGCCCCGCCGACGAGTCCGAGCCCGAGCATCAGGCATACGGCGGCCACGGCGGTACGGGCCGCGACCCGGGCCCGCGGCCGCTCCCGAAACCTCTCGGGCTCGGCGAACACCACGACAGGCCGATCGGGCCGCCCAACACCACCCCAGGCGAACGCCGGATCCGGCACGACCATGGGACTCCAGGCCTCACCCGGAACGCTCGCAGCAGAGGCCGGGTGTCGGCTTGCCGGAGCGCCGGGGGCAGCAGGGGCGGGGTGTCGGCTTGCCGGAGCACCGGGGGCAGCCGCGGAAGCCGACCGTCCGCCAGCCGGACCACCGGGGGTGGACGGAGAGGCCGGATGCCCGACAGGCGCCCTGCCGGGGGTGGAAGCAGAGGCCGGGTGCCGGCTCGCCGAGGCATCGGGGGCAGCAGCAGGAGAGGCCGGGTGACGGCTTGTCGACGTACCGGGGGCAGCCGCGGAAGCCGACCGTCCGCCAGCCGGACCACCGGGGGTGGACGGAGAGGCCGGATGCCCGACAGGCGCCCTGCCGGGGGTGG